>NZ_LIPP01000223.1 GCF_001418335.1 Streptomyces aurantiacus
GTGCCGTACGGGTGTGGCCACACCTGCCCCCGTGGCCACACCCGTACGGCACTCGGTGATCAGCTCCCCGAGGCGGCTCTCCTGACGGGCGCGGGCGCGGCGGGCGCGCCAGTGCCGGGGTCCCGCGGTGGCGAAGCCGTCCACCATCGACACGAGGTCCCGCGCCAGGCCGCGGTCCTTGCCGACGGAGTCCGGGAGGCCCGCCCAGGAGCAGACGGCCCGGGTCAGCAGCTCGCTCATCGCGTCGAACAGCACGACCCGCTCACGTTCCGCCCAGTCGGCCCGCGCGTGCTCCCACTCCTCCTCCGCACGGTGGGCGAGCGCGGCGACACGGCTGTGGTCCTTGAGCAGCGAGACGAACAACGCCTTGCGTACGCGGTGCGTCTCACCGTCGAGGGTGTGCACCGCCCCCTGGCCGAAGAGGGTGTCGATGACCGGCTCCGGAAGAGCCGAACGCCGTCGTACATGTGCCTCGTCGTAGAAGAAGCCCA
Organism: Streptomyces aurantiacus; assembly: GCF_001418335.1. GTDB lineage: Bacteria > Actinomycetota > Actinomycetes > Streptomycetales > Streptomycetaceae > Streptomyces > Streptomyces aurantiacus. Next base: position 492 of record NZ_LIPP01000223.1, read on the forward strand.
CCGCCTCCTTACCGTGGAGCGCGATGGCCGGCTTCCCCAGCAGGCGGGTGCGGACCGGAGCGCGGCCGTTCCGGCGTCTTCGGTCGGGCAGCCACGCGTATCCCTCGGTCAGCAGAGCGAGAGTGCTGTCGTACATGGGGTCTCCCAGAGCTGCCGTTCGGTCCGGCGTGCCGGTCGGGTGTCGGGTCGGGTGTCGGCACGAAAAGTGCTCGACGAAGGCGGTGGACAGGTGATGACTGTGTGCCAGTACCCGATCGCCAGGAAATCTCTCACGGTGACGTACCTTCCCGTTCGCAAACGGTAAATCATCCGTGCGAAGAGCTTCCGAACCGCGACGTTTACGCGTCCGCTTCGCGGGTTACTTGTCGGTTCCGGTCCGGCCGCTCTCCGCGCGCCGGTGCGGAGGGCCGGTGAAGAGGAACGGCGGAGAGGAACGGCGGAGAGGGAATGCCGACGCGTCACATCCCCCCCCCACCGCCACCGCCACCGTCACCGCCATCGACTGGAAAGGCTGACATGACCGACCAGCGGCCCCTGCCCGGACAGGGCGAATCGTTCTGGATGGCGACCGCCGACGCCACCGATCACCCGGCCCTGACCGAGGACACCACGGTCGACGTGGTCGTGGTGGGCGGCGGTATCGCTGGGCTGAGCACGGCGTGGGAGCTGGCCCGCACCGGCCGGACGGTCGCCGTGCTGGAGGCCGACCGGATCGCGGCGGGGGTCACCGGACACACCACCGCCAAGGTGTCAGCCCTACACACCCTGGTCTACGACCGGCTGCGCCGGACCCGGGACCAGGACGCCGCCGGGCTGTACGCGCGCTCGCAGCAGGGCGCGGTGGAACGGGTGGCCGAGATCGTCGCCATGCTCGACATCGCGTGCGACCTGGAGCGCGTCCCCGCCTACACCTACGCCACGGAGCCCGCCGCCGTGCCCGAACTGCGGGCCGAGGCCGAGGCAGCCGCGGCGGCCGGGCTCGCGGCGACGTACGTGGCACGCACCGAGTTGCCGTACGAGGTGAGCGGCGCCGTCCGGGTGGACGCGCAGGCACAGTTCCACCCCCGTAAGTACCTGCTCGCCCTCGCCGAGGACGTCCTGGCCAGGGGAGGCCGGATCTACGAACGCTCGCGGGCGACCGGCCTGTCGGAAGGCTCCCCCTGCCGGGTCACCGTCGAGTCCGGCCACACCGTCACGGCGCGCGACGTGGTGGTCGCCACCCATTTTCCCGTCTTCGACAGGGCCCTGACCTTCGCGCGGCTCTCCCCGCGCAGGGAACTGGTGGTCGCCGCCCCGATCGCGGCCGGCATCGCGCCGGCCGGCATGTACATCACGCAGGAGGAGGGCAAGCGGTCGGTGCGCACGGCGCCGCTCGACGAGGACCATCGCCTGCTCATCGTCACCGGCGAGAGTTTCACCCCCGGCACGGGCGACCCCCGCGAAGGGTTCCGGCGGCTGGACGCCTGGATGCGCGCCAGGTTCCCCGTCGGGGACACCGCCTACCGCTGGGCCGCCCAGGACAACGACTCCACCGACACCGTGCCGCTGGTCGGCCCCTTCCACGCCGGCTCCCGCCACACGTACGTGGCCACCGGGTTCGGCGGCTGGGGCATGAGCGGCGGCGTCATGGCCGGCCGGCTCCTCACCGACCTGATCCGAGGCGACGAGCCGGCGTGGGCCGGCCTGTACGACCCGCGCCGGCTGAAGAGCACCCTGCGCGAGGCCCCCGCCCTGCTGAAGCAACAGGCCGAGGTCGCCAAGCACTTCGTCGGCGACCGGCTGAGCACCACGCACGTCGACTCGGTGGCCGAGATCCCGCCGGGCACCGGCGCGGTGGTACGCGTCGAAGGACAGCGCTGCGCGGTCTACCGGGACAAGGACGGCGTGGCCCAGGCCGTGTCCGCACGGTGTACGCACCTGGGGTGTCTGGTGGCCTTCAACGACGCCGAGACGGCCTGGGAGTGCCCCTGCCACGGCTCCCGTTTCGGCGTCGACGGTTCGATCCGCCAGGGTCCTGCCGGCCGGCCGCTGGAGAAGCGGGACCTCCCGGGCAGCTGACGGCGGAAGCGTACGGCGCGGCGTGAGAGGCGAAGCCGTCATGGCACACAGGGAACACAGGGAACACAGGGAACACACGGAGCGATCCGCGCTGATCGTCATCGACATGATCAACACCTACGATCACGTCGACGCCGAGCTGCTCGTGCCGTCAGCGCGGAAAGCGGTACCCCGTATCGCGCGCCTGATCGACGAGGCCCGGAGCCACCAGGTACCCGTCATCTACGTCAACGACAACTTCGGCGAATGGCGCTCGCACCACGGAGAACTGCTCGAAACGGCTCTCGCCGGTCCCCACGCCGACTTGGTCGAACCCGTCCGGCCGACGGACGACTCCCTCTTCGTCGTCAAGGCCCGGCACTCGATCTTCTACGAGACCCCCCTGTCGTACCTGCTCTCCCAGCTGAACGTCGGACACGTGATCCTCTGCGGCCAGGTCACCGAACAGTGCGTGCTCTACTCCGCCCTGGACGCGCACATCCGGCACATCCGGGCGACCGTGCCCGAGGACGCCGTGGCCCACATCCATCCGGAGCTGGCCGAGGCGGCGCTCCAGATGATGGAACGGAACATGGGCGTCACCATCGGCGACGCCGCTTCGATCGAGTTCTGACACCCTGGGCTAACGAACTGTGGGGCCTGGGACATGCTGAGAGAGGTCGTCGCGACCCGCTACATCACACCCCTGCGGCTGGTGATCACCGATGTCGCCGAAGGCCCCCTGCGGGAGGTGGGGTCGGCGATGCTGACGGCCACACGGGGGTCGCGTTGCACGTTTCTGGTTTTGCGGTAGCCCTCGACGGTGTTGATGAGGATGTGTTCACCATCGGTGTCGACCCAGGTCTGGGTGAGCTGGGGCGAGCCGTCCGGCATGGTGGTGGCGATGAAGCAGGGGCTGGGCCCGTTCAGCAGTTTGAGGAGTTCGCCGGGCAGGGGGGCCATGAGGTATCGCCCTTCGTGGGGGAAAAGCTGTCGGTGAGAGGTGCCATGTCGGCCATGTCGGCGGTGCGCTCAGCGCAAGGAACGGAAGGTGGTCCGGACTTCGTCAACGAAGAGTGCCGGTTGTTCCAGGGCCGCGAAGTGCCCGCCCGCGTCGAGTTCGTTGAAGTGGACGACGTTGTTGTAGCGCCGTTCCACCCAGCGCTGGGACTTCCGGACGTGTTCCTTGGGGAACATGCTGAAGCCGGTAGGCAGTGCGATCGGTTCGGCGGCGTCCGGCGCGGAGGGCCGTGCCGAACGTGCCATTTCCCAGTAGGTCCGCGCAGAGGATGTCCCGGTGTTGGGAAGCCAATAGAGCATGATGTCGTCGAGCAACTCGTCCAGGGCGAATGATGCTTCCGCGTCCCCCGGCGTGCCGCAGGTGTCCTGGAACATCGCGTAGATCCAGGCAGCCAGGCCGATGGGAGACTCCGCGAGGGAGTAGCCAATGGTCTGAGGGCGGGTTGCCTGCTCCTTGGCGTAGCCCGAGAGGTTCTCCCAGAAGTAGGCGGCGCTGTCGAGCATTGCCTGCTCGTGCTCGGTGGCGTCCTGGATCTCGTCGGGCGTCGGCGGGAACATGGCGAAGTTGAGGTGCAGCCCGACGCATCCGTCGGGGGCCTTGCGGCCGATCTCGTCGGTGACCGCGCATCCGAGGTCGCCACCCTGGGCGCCCCATCGCCGGTAGCCGAGCCGGTCCATCAGCGTGATCCAGGCATCGGCGACCCGGGGGAATCCCCAGCCGGGTTCCGTAGGCCGGTCGGAGAACCCGAATCCCGGCAGCGACGGCACCACGAGATGGAAGGCGTCCCGCGGGTCACCGCCGTGGGCCGCGGGATCGGTCAGTGGGCCGATGACCTTGTGGAAGTCGAGGACGGAGCTGGGCCATCCGTGGGTCATGACCAGCGGGAGGGCGTCCGGCTCGGGCGAGCGCACATGGAGGAAGTGAATGCCCAGACCATCGATGATGGTGCGGGACTGGCCGAGGCCGTTGAGGGTCTTCTCGCACCGCCGCCAGTCGTAGGTGTTGAGCCAGTAGTCGTGCAGCGCTCGGAGCTTCGCCAGCTGGGGTCCCTGGCTGGTGTCCAGAACGGTCTCCGGATCGGGCCACCGGGTGCGGGAGAGCCGCTCACGCAGGTCGGTCAGCTGTTCCTCCGGCACGGACAGGGTGAAGGGTTCGATGAGTTCGGACATGGGACGTGCTCCCTACCGGGCGATGCCGCGCCGACTGCGACGCGGGTGGATTCAAGGGGGGCGGAATCCGGTGATTCAGAGGGTGTCGGGCTGACGGGTCCGTTCATCGGTGACAATCTCGGGCACCGCGTCCAGGACCTCCTGGAGCCAGGCGATCTCGGCGCGCAGCCTGTGCGCACTGTGACTGACCGCCAGTGCCTCGCTCACCGTCAGGTAGCCGCCGTCGATGGCGTTGGCGTTCAGCGCCTCGGTGTCCGAGAGCATGGAGGCGAGTTCATCCAGCCGGGATGCGATCACCGTGTGGAGCTCGTCCAGCTTCTCCGGGTCCAGGCGGGTGAGGGCCAGGTCGAACGGGTCCGGCTTCATCCAGATGTGGCGCAGACTCTCGGACTGGAGCTCCTTGAGACGCAGCCGCCCCTCACCGGTGATGCCGTACACCTGACGCTCGGGCAGATTGCCCTCCTTCTCGGTCCTGACCTCTTCGAGCAAGCCCTCAGCCGGCAGGCGCTTGATCGCCTGGTACAGGCTGCCCACGGACACGTCCGTCCACAGGTGCAGATGTTCCCGCTCGGCCTGGAGGCGCACCTTGTGCCCGTGCATCTCGCCGTTCCTCGCGAACGTGTCGAGGATGAACAACCTGATCGATGACATGTGATTACTCTTGCATGAGTACTCGTCCATAGGCAACCGACCGATGTGCTGAACCTCGACGCCGGGAGCGACCGCGTCGAGGTCACGAACGGGATTCATCGCCGGGCTCACCGCCGTGACTGAACAGTGAGCGATTTCCGACTTCCCGATGCTGAGGGCACGTTGGACGCCCCTGCGCGACGACAAAGCTCCCGCCACTGCCACTACCGGCGACGCACCAACCTTGACCAGGTCCAACTGCTGCCTGATATGTCGTCAGATCGCGGTGAAACCGCCGTCAGCGGCGACCACGGCTCCCGTGACGAAACTGGAGCGGGGCGAGACGAGGAAGCACAGGACCTCGGCGATCTCCTCGGGCTGCGCCACACGTCCCAGTGGTTGCGCGGCGGCGAAGGACGCCAGGTAGGCGCGGCTGTCGGGGCGGATGGTGTCGAGGAAGTCCGTCTCGATGACGCCCGCGGCCACGAGGTTGGCGCGGATGCCCAGCGGGCCGCCCTCGACGGCGAGCACCTTGGTCAGTTGGGCCAGAGCGCCCTTCGACGCACTGTAGGCGACGCCTTCGGGCAGGGCGACGGTGGAGGCGTACGAGCCGGTGCTCACGATGGCGCCGCCGGCGCGGCTCCTCATGGCCCGGAATGCCTCGCGGGCGCAGAAGAAGGAGCCGCGGGCGTTGACCGCCATCACGGTGTCCCAGTCCTCGGCCGTGGTTTCGGTGACGGGCTTGTTCTGGGTGCGCCCGGCATTGTTCACGAGGATGTCCAGCCCGCCGAAGGCGTCCAGGGCCCTTGCCACCGCGCGGTGGGCGGTCTCCTCCTGGGCGATGTCACCGTTTGTTGCGATGACGCCGGGAAACTCCTGCGCCAGGTTCGTGACGTCGGGGCGGAGGTCGAGGGCGACGACCCGGGCGCCGCGGGCGTGGAGGAGTGCCACGGTCTCCCGGCCCACCCCTCGCGCTGCTCCAGTGACGAGGGCGATCTTCCCAGCGAACTCGGTGGATTCGGATGTTGCGGCGGATGCGGTTGCAGGTGTCATGGTGCGGTCCCTGGAGAAGGTGACTGTGAGTGCAGGCGCCGGTGCAGGGCACCTGAAGCGCTGTGCAGTGGTGCGGTGCGCGGACCGGGTGGGCCGCGCCGTTGACGCATTCACGGCAGGCCCACGTGAACGTCGTACGGCTGGGTTGTTCAGTGCGCGGTAAGCCCGCCGTCGACCACCAGCTCCGAGCCGGTGACGAACGAGGAGTCGTCGCAGGCCAGGAAAAGGATCGCGGGGGCGACCTCGTCGGCGCGGCCGGCTCGGCGCATGGGGGTGCGTTGGATGTCCGGCTGCTGGTCGCCCTGGTCGTCCAGGAGGTCCTGGATCATTGGCGTGGCGATCACCCCAGGATGCACCGAGTTGATCCGTACTCCCTGCCGGGCGTACTCGACCGCGGCGGTCTTGCTCAACAGGCGCACGGCACCCTTGGACGCCTGGTAGGCCGCAGCCGCACCGCTTCCCACCAGGCCGAGTACTGACGACGTATTGATCACGGACGCGTTGCCGCTCGCACGCAGGAGCGGCATCGCCGCCTTCATGCCAAGCCATGTGCCTTTCTGGTTCACGTCGATGACGCGGTCCCACGCCTCTTCCCGCGTGTCCTCGATACCTGGCCAGTCCAGGATGCCGGCGAGGTTCACGAGCACGTCAAGCGTTCCGAACCGGTCGCGTACGACGGTGATCACTTCGTCCCACTCCCGCGCGGAGGAGACATCGAGGCGGGCAGCGACGACCTCCGCACCGCGTGCCTCGATCCGGTGGGACAGCTCCCGCAGGGGGCCTTCGGCGACATCGGTGATCACCAGCCGGGAGCCTTCGCCGGCGAAGAGTTCGGCGGTCGCCGTGCCGAGGCCGCCGGTCGCGCCTGTGATCAGCGCGACCTTGCCGTCAAGTCGTTGTCCTGTCATGGCTGTGGTCCTTGATTCTCGTTGCTGTTGACCGACTGTTGTGTCGGGGCTTCCTGGTCCGCCGACGGCGGAGTCGCACCCCGGGTACCAGGGCGGTCACGGGCTCGGCCTTCTCCAGGACTGCTTCTGCTCCCGGTAGAGCACGAGGTGCTCGTGATGGAGCACTCCGTCGTGGCTGCCGGCCACCGTGTACCGGCCGGTGTACGCGCCGGTCCGCTCACCGCGGGCTTCGTCGTACCGGCCGTCCGGCAGCAGCTCCTGCCGGGTGCGACCATCCGCGGTCACCCACGCCCCGACCACGTCGACCTGGTCGCCCTCAACGGTCCCGGTCATGGCGGACCCCTCTCCTCGCACGATGTGGTCCTTCCTGCGCCACCGAGTCTGGGCGGGCCACCGGCCATCAACCAGGACGCGTGCTGCCTGGGTGCGGCACACCCAGGCAGCACACCGGACCGCCGCCTAGCCTGAACACATGGACGACAACCACCTGGGAGATTTCCTGCGCACACGCCGCGCCGACCTGCTGCCGCCGGACGTCGGCATGGCGAGCTACGGATCCCGCAGAGTCGCCGGACTGCGCCGCGAGGAGGTCGCCGTCCTGGCCGGAGTGAACGCCGACTACTACACCCGCCTGGAACAAGGCCGCGAGCGCAACCCCTCACCCCAGGTGGTCGACGCGCTCAGCCGCGCGCTACGCCTCGACGCGGACGCCCGCGCGCACCTGTACCGGGTGGCCGGGGCCACACCGGTCGACCGGCCCTCCGGCCACGCCGCCGAGCGGGTCAGCCCGGCGCTGCGACAGCTGATGGACGGCTACCCGAACACTCCAGCGTTCGTCATGAGCCGGACCTTGAACCTCCTCGCTGCCAACGCCCTGGCCGATGCCCTCTACGCCCCGTTCGAACCGGCGGACAACCTGGCCCGCATGACCTTCCTCGACCCTGCGGGCCGCACCTTCTACACGGACTGGGACCGGGCAGCACAGGCCGCCGTCGCCAACCTTCGCGAGGCAACCGGATTCGACCCGGACAACCCACGGCTGCGCGAGCTCGTCCGCACCCTCACTGAGCACAGCGCGGACTTCACCCGCCTCTGGAACTCCCACATCGTGCGCGGCAAGACCCAGGACGCCAAACACTTCCTCCACCCGGACGTCGGCCCCCTCACCCTCACCTACCAGGCATTCGACGTACGCGACGCCCCCGGCCAGCAGCTCGTCATCTACCACGCCGAACCGGGCAGCCCCAGCGCACAGTCCCTCGATCTGCTCGGTTCCATCCACGCCACCCGCCGCCGCCCCGCCCCTCGGTCGCGCCGCTGATCAGCCGACGGAACATGGAGATCGGTCGGCAACAGTGCCCGGCCGATCTCGCCTCCGCATGCCTCATGGGTGATGACCTGGCTCGTGGCGGTCGGCAGCCAACTGCTGGAGCCATTCCTGGAGCAGGGCGCGTCCGGCCTCCAGCTCCCCCTCTTCGAGGCAAGGGCGATGCACATGATCCCGGGACCGCGGGCGATCTTGCTGCTGAGGCATCGAGGCATGCTCGAAGTGGAAGGTGTTGTTCATGAGGCAGGAGCGGAGGCCAGTGATGGACTGGACACTTGACGCGGAATTCGAGACGCCTGAAGGGATGATGCGGTGGGGGGCCTTGGGCAGCGGAGACCCGATCGTGCTGGTGCACGGCACGCCGTATTCATCCTTTCTTTGGCGGGACATCGCTCCGGCGCTCGCCCGTACCCGCAAGGTCTTCTTTTTCGACCATCTCGGCTTCGGCCAGTCGGACCAGCGCGAGGGCCAGGACCTCAGCCTGGCGGCTCATGCGAGGAACTTCGCCCGGCTCCTCGACCACTGGGAGCTGTCCGGGCCCAGCATTGTCGCCCACGACATCGGCGGGGCAGTGGCGCTTCGGACATTGCTCTTGGAAGGGAGGAGCTACCGGGATCTGACCCTCTTCGACGCGGTGAGCGGCGGCGAGTGGGAGCGAGGACTCTTCCAGCTCTTCCTGGAGCACAGGGAGGTATTCCAGAAGCTTCCGGACTACGCGCACGAAGCGCTGGTCGCCGGCCACCTGCGGCACGCCACGCACGTCGGCTTCCGGCCGGGAGTTCTCGATGCGTTCCTCGCACCGTGGCGGGGGGACTCGGGGCAGGCCGCGTTCTACCGTCAGTACAGCCAGATCAGGCATGCGGACACCATCGCGTATGAGCACTTGCTGGGTGGTATGTCGCTTCCTGTACGGCTCGTCTGGGGCTGTGAGGACCGCATTCTTCCTCCGAAGTACGCCGAGTGGTTGCACGAGCGCGTTCCGCATGCCGAGCTGCACTGGATCGAGGGCGCCGGCCACCTCTTGCAGGAAGACGCCCCCGCCCAGCTGCTGGCCTGCCTGACAGCGAGATTCCACTCGGACTGAGTGTGCTTCGCGTGCGGGCGGTTGCCGCGCTGGTGGCGCAGTCCCGCGGGCGCCGGGCCGGCGAGCACCAGCTGTTGAGTGAGTTCGGGCAACAGGGCGCCCGGCGGGCCGTCCTGGATCACCGGCCGTGTGACGGGTCTTGCGGGCCGGCTGTGGACTCGGGCCGGGGTGGGGAATCTGATCGCGAAGCCGTACCGGGTACGGCTGACCGGGCAGGGCGTGGGCACGTTCCCCGGACGAGCTGGTCAACGCCGACCTCAAGCGGAGCCTGCCCATGCACCACCGGGCCTGCGACCGGGCCTAACTCGCCGCCGAGACCCGCAGGTTCTTCCATCGGTGTACGGGTTCTTCGGCCGTGGGCCCCGTTCAGCAGCTGTCTCGGCGGTACACGCGTGCGCCGTCGATCTCGGCGACCCGCTGGTAGCCGTCGGCGAGCAGCGTCCGCAGTTCCGGGTAGTCGGCGAGGGGATAGGGCGTGCCGGTCGAATCGTCCACGAGGACGCAGGGCGGTGTGTGCGCCAGTTCGCGACGGAAGACGGACCAGGTACCGGGGACGGCATAGGCGCGGCCGACGCGGCGGACGTCAGCGCCGCCGCTGAAGTTCGTCAGCAGGCCCGCGGTGAGGTAGCGGCTCGACGGAGGCCGGCCGGACAGCCAGTACGTCTCCGGGTGCATACCCCACACGAGTACGGGCTGCCCGGGCGCGCTGTGCTCACGTACAGCGGCCGCCACCGCGAGTGACTTCTCCAGCTGCGGGGGCCGGGCCTGCCACGCCCCCGCCGTCCAGAAGGCAGCCGCCAGCAGCGAGCACGCCGCCACGCACCAGGCGGTCCCCGCCCGCCCGGCCCGTCCCACCAGGCGGCGCAGTACGGCCGGTCCGTCGGACGCCGTCCTGCCGGACACGTCCACCACGCGCAGGGCCAGCAAAACGGCGGGCGGTACGAGCTGGAGGAAGTAATGGCCGTAGAAGTGCCAGCCCACCGACACCGCTGCGGCCGAGGCGAGCATCCACCCGGCGAGCATCCGGTCGGTGCGGCGGGAGGACTCAGTGGCCGGGCCGGTTCCGCCGAGCCCGCGCCGCACCGCCCGAACGCGGTGTACACGACGGCGCCAAGGCAGCAGCGGGAGCAGGAGCACCACGGCGGCGAACGCGGTCAGCAGGCACGCGAGGCCGGACCCGGCGCGTCCTGCGACCACCTGCGCGCCGGGCGGCGACGTTGTGTACGGCCCCGAGGAGAGGAACACCCAGAAGGTGAAGCGGTGGGCCCCGAGGGTCAGTGCGCAGATCCCCACGGGAGCCGCCGCGCCCAGGGTCAGGGCCAGGGTGTCCCGGCGCCGTCGTGGCCCGCTGAGGGCGAGCAGCAGCAGCGGCAGCAGGGGCGCGAATCCGACCTGCTTGGTCAGGGCCGCGACGGCGACGGCCAATCCTGCGGGCAGGAAACGGCCCTTGACCCCGAAGTGGACCGCGGCCGCGGTCGCGGGAAGCATGAAGATCTCGAAGGTGGCGGCCATCGCGTCCGGCGCCGGCAGGGCCAGCGAGGCGGTCACCGTCAGCACCCCGGCCGGCAGTGCCGCCCAGGCACCCAGCAGATGGCCTGCCGTCCTCGCGGTGAGGACCGCGGTGACACCGAGCGCGGCCACCGCCGCGACCCGCACCGCCGCCAGCCCGCCGTCCCCGGCGATCGTGAAGGACGCCTCGTACAGCCACGGCATCAGCGGTGGCTTGCGGTCCACGACGTCCTCGTACAGGTGACCGCCGTTCCGCAGCATCGCCGCCTGCGTGGCGAGGTAACCCTCGTCCGGACTCCAGAACGGGCGGTGGAAGGACGGCAGTCGCACCACCAGGGCCAGGAGGCAGAGCAGGACCGCCTCGGTGGCGCGGCGCGGGCCGCCGAGAGCTCGGGCGTAAGGACGGACGGGGGCCGGAGGACTGAGCGTCCGCGCGGGGCCACGGGTGTCCGTCAGCATGGGAGAGCTCCCTCGATCAAGTCAATCACATAACTAGTGGACCGAGTCTCAGGGAGGGTCACGCTTCTGTCAAACAGCCCCCATCAGTAAGCTGAATTGGGTCGAAAGCACTCAACACAGGTCCACCACTCAGCTAGTGGTGAGATAGTGGACCCATGGAGTATCGGATCGAACGGCACAGTGGCGTGGCCCCGTATCAGCAGATCGTCCAGCAGACCAAGCAGGCCCTGCGGCTGGGCCAGCTCCTGCCGGGCGACAAACTGCCCTCGGCGTCGGCGGTGGTCGCCGCCGCGGCGGTCAACCCGAACACTGTCCTGAAGGCCTACCGAGAGCTGGAACGGGAGGGCCTGGTCGACACCCGCCAAGGCCGGGGAACGTTCGTACGGGCCTCGCTCGCGCAACCCGGCACACAGGCCGGTTCCCCGCTGCGCGACGGGCTGCGCGTCTGGATGGCCACCGCCCGCGCCGACGGACTGGAGCGCGAGGACGTGGCCGCGCTACTGGCCGCCGAACTCGACGTCTTCTTCCCCCGGCCTGTCGACGCACGATGATCGAGAAGCGATGACCCCTTCTTCCGGCCCGGCCTCCGCGCACCATGGCGACGACGCATCCGCGACCGCACCCGCACTTGAAGCCGTTGGTCTCGGACTCCACGGTCGGGACGGGTGGGCGCTGCGCGATGGGAGCTTCACCGTTCCCCGCGGACGCGTTGTCGGCCTGGTAGGGCCCAACGGTGCGGGCAAGTCCTCCCTGGTCGCCGTGGCGGCCGGCCTGCGGCCCGCCGACGCGGGGGTTTTGCGCGTCCTCGGTCACGTCCCGGGCAGCCCCGCCGTGCTGCCGCGCATCGGGACGCTGTTCCAGGATCGCCCGCTGGAAAGAAGGTTCACCGTCGCGGAGACGCTCCGCCTCGGGCGGGACCTCAACCCCAACTGGAACGACGCGGCTGCCCGCGCGATCGTCGACAACTGCGACGTACCCCTCAAAGCTCGCGTCGGCCGCCTCTCCACCGGCCAGCGCACCTGCGTCGCCCTCGCCCTGGCACTGGGAAAACAGCCGGACCTGCTGCTGCTCGACGAGCCGATGGCCGACCTCGACCCGCAGCGCCGCCGCGCCCTGACCGGGGCACTCATGACCCGCGCCGCCGAGCACGGCACCACCATCGTGATGTCGACGCACACTCTCTCGGAACTGCACCTCGTCTGCGACTACGTCCTGCTGACGGCCCGCGGACGCATACTCATCGCGGACGACACGGAGTTCGTACAGGCCGCACACAGCCTGATCACGTACACCTGCCCGGCCCCCGCCGCTCCCTCACTGCCGCCACAGGCGGGCACGGTGATCGAGACCCGTCGCAGCGGACGCGTCCACACGGCGCTGGTCTGCTTCCCCCTCTCCACCGAGGGAGCCGCCAGCACCTCCTCGCTTTCCCTGGAGGAGATCCTCCTCGCCTACCTGCGTAACCCGCAGGCCTCGCCGCTGATCGCCGGAAGCACCCGGGACGACGCCCCCTCCGCCGGCACCCCGGACAGTCACGAACGGCCGACACAGTGAACACGCGCCCCCGCATTCCCCGCCCCACCGTCCGCACCGCGGCGGGACTCGCACGGCTGGCCTGGCACCAGCACCGCACGGCCCACCGGACCGTACTCGCCCTCGCCGTCCTGGCCGCTGCCTGGGCCCTCTGGGAACACCACCAACTCGTCACCGCAGTGGAACACTGGGCCACGACCTGCCCCAACGGCCTCACCGACAGCCCGCCCGTGTGCGACCACACACCCGGCGCCGTCCGCACCGTGATGGAACAGGCGCACCCTCCCCTGCGCTACCTGCCCGTCGCGGTCGGCGCCCTGCTCGGCGCCCCGTTGTTCGCACAGACCCTTCAGGACGGCACCCACCGACTCGCCTGGACCCAGTCCGTCAGCCGCCGCCAGTGGGCCGTAGCCAAACTGTGCGTCACCGGAGGCGTCACCGCCCTCGCCGCGCTCCTGCTCACCGCGCCCGTCACCTGGTGGTGGTACACCATCCGGCACGGACGCACCGCCACCGGACCGATCGGCACGGCCTGGCGCGACAGCACCCCCCAGAGCGACTGGTCCTACCTGCCCTACACCGGCCCCGCCGGAGTCGCACACCTGCTCCTCGCGCTGACCACCGGTGCCGCCCTCGGTCTGCTGCTGCGCCGCGTCCTGTCCGCGGTCGCCCTCTCGGCCGCGGTCACCCTCGCCCTCCAGACCGGATTGGAACAGCTGCGCCCGCACCTGCTCACACCGACCATCGAACGAACATCCAGCGTGGTCTTCCCGAACCGGACCACCAACGCCTGGCACCTCGACCAGGGTTACACCCATGCGGACGGCTCACTCACCGAGACCTACAACTGCCCGCCCGGCAGCTGGGAGGCCGTACAACGATGCGCGCGCTCGCAGCACATCACCGGCAGCTACATCCGCAACCTCGACCCACAGCAATTCCTGCCCCTCCAATGGCTCGACACGGCGATCTGTCTCACCGTGATCGCCCTCCTCGCCACCTTCTGCCTCGTACACGTCCGACGCATGAAGACCCGCTGAAGGTGCGAGAGTCCGTCGTAACCTTGGCGCGGTGGCCCGGGCACTCCTCGCCAGCGATCACCCTCGGTTACTATTCGACGGTCGCCGTGGATTGCATGGTTGGAAAGATGGGTGGCCTGGGAGAATGCTGAGAGAGGTCACTGCGACCCGCTACATCACACCCCTGCGGGAGGGCGGCTCGCTGCCGGGACTCGTCGAGGCCGACGACCTCGGGACGTACGTCGTGAAGTTCACCGGCTCGGCGCAGGGCCGCAAGGCGCTCGTCGCCGAGGTGATCGTGGGTGAGCTGGCGCGCGCTCTGGGACTGCGGTTCCCCGAGCTGGTGCTGGTGCACTTCGATCCGGCGGTCGCCGGGCACGAACCGCACCAGGAGGTCCAGGACCTGCTCCGGGCCAGCGCCGGGCTCAACCTCGGCATGGACTACCTGTCGGGCGCCCGGGACTTCACCCCCGAGGTCGCGGAGGCGTTCGACGTCGACCCCCTGGAGGCGGGCCGGATCATCTGGCTGGACGCCCTCACGGTCAACGTGGACCGCACGACGCACAGCTCGAACCTGATGATCTGGCCCACGCTCGGCGTCGCGCCCCCGAAGCTGTGGCTGATCGACCACGGCGCCGCGCTGGTCTTCCACCACCGCTGGGACGCCTCGTCGCCTCAGAAGGCGTACGACTTCCGGCGGCACGCGCTCGGCGGCCACACCCCTGACACCCGCGCGGCGGACGCCGAACTCGCGCCCAGGGTGACGGCGGAACTGCTGCGCGCGATCACGGCCGAGGTGCCCGATGCCTGGCTCGCCGACGAGCCGGGTTTCGCGACCCCGGACGAGGTCCGCGAGGCGTATGTCGGCTACCTCCTGGCCCGGGTCGGCGCCTCCGCGGCCTGGCTCCCCACGGACTTCCCCACCCGTGAACAGCTCGCGGGCGAGGACGCCCACCGGGCCGCGAAGACCCGGCGGGGCCGGCCGGACTGGCTCAAGCGGGTCCCCGACCTGCACGGCGAACCGGCGCCGGAACAGGACTGGTCGGTACACCTCGGCTGACCGAGGACGACGCGCACCACACGTACGGCGCGCGAGGGGACGGGTCCGGCCCGCTCAGCCGGCCAGTTGCTCGTACGCCGGCAGGGTCAGGAAGTCCGCGTAGTCCTCGTCGAGCGCGACCGTCAGCAGCAGGTCGTGGGCCTGCTGCCAGCGGCCGGCCGCGAAGGCCTCCTGGCCGATCTCGGCGCGGATGTCCGTCAGCTCCCGGTCGGCGATCTCGCGGGCCAGTTCGGGCGTGGCCCGCACGGTGGTCCCGGCGTGCTCGAACTCGACGCCCGCGTTGATCCACTGCCAGATCTGCGAGCGGGAGATCTCCGCCGTGGCCGCGTCCTCCATCAGGTTGAAGATCGCGACGGCGCCGAGCCCGCGCAGCCAGGCCTCGATGTAACGGATGCCGACCTGGACGGCGTTGACCAGTCCGTCGTACGTCGGCCTGGCGTCGAGCGAGTCGACGGCGATGAGGTCGGCGGCTTTCACGTCGACCTCCTCGCGCAGCCGGTCCTTCTGGTGGGGCCGGTCGCCGAGGACCGCGTCGAACGAGGCCATCGCGATGGGCACCAGGTCGGGGTGCGCGACCCAGGAGCCGTCGAAGCCGTCGCCCGCCTCACGGTCCTTGTCGGCCTTGACCTTCTCGAACGCGACCTTGTTGACCTCTTCGTCCCGCCGCGACGGGATGAACGCGGCCATGCCGCCGATCGCGTGCGCCCCGCGCCTGTGACAGGTGCGGACGAGGAGTTCGGTGTACGCGCGCATGAACGGCGCCGTCATCGTCACGGCGTTGCGGTCCGGCAGGACGAACTTCCGGCCGCCGTCACGGAAGTTCTTGACGATGGAGAAGAGGTAGTCCCAGCGGCCCGCGTTCAACCCCGAGGCGTGGTCGCGGAGTTCGTAGAGGATCTCCTCCATCTCGTACGCCGCGGTGATCGTCTCGATCAGGACGGTCGCGCGGACGGTGCCCTGCGGGATGCCCACGTAGTCCTGGGCGAAGACGAACACCTCGTTCCAGAGGCGGGCCTCCAGGTGCGACTCCGTCTTGGGGAGGTAGAAGTACGGGCCTTTGCCGAGGTCGAGCAGCCGCTGGGCGTTGTGGAAGAAGTACAGGCCGAAGTCGACGAGCGCCCCGGGCACCGGTGTGCCGTCGGCGTCGACGAGGTGGCGCTCGTTCAGGTGCCAGCCGCGCGGGCGCGTCACGACCGTCGCCAGTTCCCCGGGCGCCTTGAGGGCGTACGACTTGCCGGTGCGCTCGTCCGTGAAGTCGATGCGGCGGGTGTAGGCGTCGATCAGGTTGACCTGGCCGAGAACCACGTTCTCCCAGGTCGGCGCGGAGGCGTCCTCGAAGTCCGCGAGCCATACCCTGGCGCCCGAGTTGAGCGCGTTGATGGTCATCTTCCGGTCGGTGGGCCCGGTGATCTCGACCCGGCGGTCGTTCAGGGCCGCAGGCGACGGGGCCACCCGCCAGGAGTCGTCGGCGCGGACGGCGGCGGTCTCCGGGAGGAAGTCGAGCGTGGAGGTGCGGGCGATCTCGGCGCGGCGCTCGGCGCGGCGGGCGAGAAGCTCGTCGCGACGGGGCGTGAACCGCCGGTGCAGCTCGGCGACGAAGGCGAGGGCCTCGTCGGTGAGCACCTCCTCCTGCCGGGGCAGGGGCTCGGCGTCGACGATGGCCAGCGAGGACGGCGCTGGTGCGGACATGAGCTGTCACTTCCTTCAGCGAACGTGGCACCGGGTGCCGGTCGACCGGGTACGGCAGTTGACGCCCGGGGAGAGACCCGGACGCTTCTGAGCAGTGAATAGTGGATTCTAGTTTCCTCATGGTGGAAGTTCAATGATCTGCCGACCATGATGTGTTGACGTCGAGATTCTCCGGGTCGAGGAAAGGCGGCGCTCAGTGCCACCTCCTCCGCTACTCCGTGCGGTGACGCTCGGGACGCTGTCACTCCAGGTGGGCGAGGTCCGCCACCGTGTCGATGTCGTACGGCCGTGCCACGTCCGCGCACTCGACGAGCGCGATCGCGTCCGCGTGCGCCTTCAGATACGCGCGTGCCCCCTGATCGCCGGTCGCAGTCGCCGAGATACCCGCCCAGTGGTCCGCGCCGAGCAGGACGGGGTGGCCGCGCCGTCCTTCGTAGGAGGCCGACGCGAGCGTGGCGGAGGACCGGTAGGCACCCAGGAGCCGGGCCGCCGCCTCGGCTCCGATGCCGGGCTGGTCGACCAGTGACACCAGTGCGGCCCGAACCCCCGTGCCGCGCAGGGACTCAAGCCCGGCCCGCAGCGAGGAACCCATGCCCTCCTCCCAGTCCGGGTTGTCCACCAGTACGCACCCGGGCAGCTCCGCCCGCTCCCGTACGGCGTCGGCCCGCGCCCCCAGAACCACGTGGACGCGGGCGCACCCGGCCGTGCGCAGGACCCCGGCCGCGTACTCCACCAGGGGGCGCCCCCGGTGTTCGAGGAGGGCCTTGGGGCGTCCGCCGAGGCGCCGGCCGCCGCCCGCGGCGAGGAGCAGTCCGGCCACTGGGCCGTGGTTGTCCGTCATTCCTCCTGCATACCCGACTGCATACCCGACTGCATACCCGACTGTGTACCTGACCCGTGAGCGAGAAGGGGATGTCCGGGGTCTGAATTTCGGTCCTCGGAGTGGCGCCCACCGCACCGATTGGCGTTTACTGGCCCGCGTCCCCCGGCGCCCGACCAACGCCACGGGACGGTCGGGCGGGAAAGACGATGTCGTACGCGCAACGACGCGCGAGGGGGAGAGCTGTGTTGCGGAGCTTGGGACAGAGGTCAGTGACCGGCAGCGACGAGGATCCGAGAGTGGCGGAGCTGCGGACCGCCGTGTCCAGGCTGCGCCGCGAACTCGCCGCGCATCCGGTCGAGTTCCCCGACCGCGGCATCGCGGAGGACGAACTCGCGGCGCTCGCCGCGATGGCCGGCGGTGGTACCCCCGAGATTCCGCGCCTGCGCCGCTCGCTGCTTCTGGTCGCCGGTTCCATCGGCTCGGTCAGCGCGCTGGCCACCGGGCTCGCCGCCGTACGCAGCGCCGTCGAGCTCTTCGGAGAACCGCCGCGCCGCTGAGCCGCGCTCCTCGACTCCCTTGCCGGGCACTTGCCGGCCACTTGCCGGGCACGGCTCAGGCGGTCGGGCTGCCGGAATTCGCCAGTGCCTGCGACAGTTCCACCGCGACCTGCTGGAGCACGGGCACGATCCGTTCCGTGGCCGCCTCGGTGACGCGGCCGGCAGGACCGGAGATCGAAATCGCCGCCGCGGTGGGGGAGTCGGGCACGGAGACGGCGAGGCAGCGGACCCCGATCTCCTGTTCGTTGTCGTCCACCGCGTACCCGGCGCGGCGCACCTCTTCGAGCGCGTCGAGGAAACCGTCCGGTGTCGTGATCGTCTTGTCCGTCGCGGCGGGCATGCCCGTACGGGACAGCAGGGCGCGCACCTCGGCGGGCGGGACATGGGCGAGCAGGGCCTTGCCGACGCCGGTGGAGTGCGGCAGCACCCGGCGGCCCACCTCGGTGAACATCCGCATCGAGTGCTTGGACGGCACCTGTGCCACGTACACGATCTCGTCGCCGTCGAGCAGCGCCATGTTCGCCGTCTCGCCGGTCTCCTCGACCAGGCGGGCCAGATAGGGGCGGGCCCAGGTGCCGAGCAGCCGGGACGCCGACTCGCCGAGACGGATCAGCCGGGGGCCGAGCGCGTACCGCCGGTTGGTCTGCTGACGTACGTAACCGCAGACCACGAGCGTGCGCATCAGGCGGTGGATGGTGGGCAGCGGGAGCCCGCTGCTCGCGGACAACTCGCTCAGCCCGACCTCGCCGCCCGCGTCCGCCATCCTCTCCAGCAGGTCGAAGGCGCGCTCAAGGGACTGGACGCCACCGCCTGCGGCAGCCGGCTTGGCGGCGGCGGTGGCAGGGGCGTCGCTGGCGCTGGACGTCGGCACGGGGGCGGTCCTTTCAGGCGGGCAGACAGGTGGGAAGCCTACCCGGCAGTTGGTTGACCGGGCGGCTGCGTGTGGCTAAATTCTGCCCTACGGAAGCTTATTTCCACTTCATGGAAAGGTCCAGGATCGCCACTCGTGCGGCGACGGAGGCAAGTCGACTCTTGACGCCATGGAGCAGGAAGTGAAGACTCAGAAGGCTCCTTCAACAGAACGTTGAATTTCGTTACGTGGAAGTAAACGGCGGGAGCGGATGGCGGTAGGAGACGCCGGTGAGAGACGCCGGTGAGAGAGGCCGGCGGGAGACGCCGGTGGGAGACGGCGACAGACGACGGCGGTGGCAATACGTCCGGCATGGAAAGGGGTCCCGGTGTCCGATGGCGGACTGGATGACGGACCGGTCGAACTGGTCCTGCGCTCGACGCGCGTCATCACTCCCGAAGGGACGCGCGCGGCCTCGGTCGCCGTCACCGCGGGAAAGATCACGGCCGTGCTCGCGCACGACGCCGAGGTGCCCGCCGGGGCGCGGCTGGAGGACTTCGGTGACGACGTCCTGCTGCCCGGACTCGTCGACACCCACGTGCACGTCAACGACCCGGGCCGCACGGAGTGGGAGGGTTTCTGGACCGCCACGCGCGCCGCGGCGGCCGGCGGCATCACGACGCTGGTCGACATGCCCCTCAACTCCCTTCCGCCGACCACGAGGGCCGACCACCTCCGCACCAAGAGGGACGTGGCCCGTGCCAAGGCGCACATCGACGTCGGGTTCTGGGGCGGCGCCCTGCCCGACAACG
The DNA here is from genome assembly GCF_001418335.1 of Streptomyces aurantiacus. GTDB lineage: Bacteria > Actinomycetota > Actinomycetes > Streptomycetales > Streptomycetaceae > Streptomyces > Streptomyces aurantiacus. Next base: position 20,032 of record NZ_LIPP01000223.1, read on the forward strand.
TCAAGGACCTGCGTCCACTGCACGACGCGGGGGTCTTCGGCTTCAAGGCGTTCCTGTCGCCCTCCGGGGTCGACGAGTTCCCCGAACTGGACCAGGGCCAACTCGCCAGGTCCCTCGCGGAGATCGCCGGATTCGGCGGGCTGCTGATCGCGCACGCCGAGGACCCGCACCATCTGGCGGCGGCCCCGCAGAAGAGCGGCCGGAAGTACACCGACTTCCTGGCCTCGCGACCGCGCGACGCCGAGAACACCGCGATCGCGAACCTCATCGCCCAGGCCGGGCGCGTCGACGCCCGCGTCCACGTCCTGCACCTGTCGTCCAGCGACGCGCTGCCGCTGATCGCGGCGGCCAAGCGCGAGGGCGTACGCGTCACGGCGGAGACCTGTCCGCACTATCTGACGCTCACCGCCGAGGAAGTCCCGGACGGGGCGAGCGAGTTCAAGTGCTGCCCGCCCATCCGCGAGGCCGCCAACCAGGACCTGCTGTGGCAGGCGCTGGCCGACGGCACGATCGACTGCGTGGTCACCGACCACTCGCCGTCCACGGCCGACCTGAAGACCGACGACTTCGCGACCGCGTGGGGCGGCATCTCCGGGCTCCAGCTCAGCCTGTCGGCCGTATGGACCGAGGCCCGTAGGCGCGGCCACGGCCTGGAGGACGTGGTCCGCTGGATGTCCTCGCGCCCGGCACGGCTGGTCGGGCTCGACGACCGCAAGGGCGCCATCGAGGCAGGCCGCGACGCCGACTTCGCGGTCCTCGCCCCCGACGAGACCTTCACCGTCGACCCCGCCGCACTCCAGCACCGCAACCGGATCACCGCGTACGCGGGCCGAACTCTGCGGGGTGTCGTGAGGTCCACCTGGTTGCGTGGCGAATGTGTGGTGAGGGAGGGCGAGTTCGCTGAGCCGGGCGGCCGACTGCTGTCTCGGCAGGAGTAGTTCGTGACTGCCCGGCCTGCGAAGTCCCGTCTGCGTAGTCCCGCCTGCACAGTCCCGTCCGCGTAGCCCGTTTACGTGGTCCGTTTACGTAGTCCGTCGTCCCCGTCCTTGGACCCGTTCCCGCGCCCGTAGCGGCCGGCCCCGAAAGGAAGACCTGATCACCGTGACGGAGCAGCACCGACCCGCCCTGGCTCGTTTCACCGGCGACGCGAACCCCTATGGAGGCGGCGACCCGTACGCGGACCACCGCACCGCCGACTTCCCCTTCACGCAGTACGCCGACCTCGCCGGCCGGCAGCTCGGCGCCGGGGTCGTCGCCGCCAACGACGAGTTCTTCGCCCAGCGCGAGAACCTGCTGCTGCCCGGGCGGGCCGAGTTCGACCCCGAGCACTTCGGGCACAAGGGCAAGGTCATGGACGGCTGGGAGACCCGGCGCCGACGCGGTGCCTCCGCCGGGCATCCCTGGCCCACCGCCGACGACCACGACTGGGCCCTCGTACGCCTCGGTGCCCCCGGTGTCGTACGCGGCATCGTCGTCGACACCGCCCACTTCCGCGGCAACCACCCGCAGGCCGTGTCCGTCGAAGGGACCTCGGTACCCGGCGCGCCGTCCCCCGAGGAACTCCTCGCGGACGACGTCAAGTGGTCGACTCTCGTACCGCGTACGGAGGTCGGCGGCCACGCGGCCAACGGGTTCGCCGTCGACGTCGAGCAGCGCATCACCCACATCCGAGTCAAGCAGCACCCCGACGGCGGCATCGCACGCCTGCGTGTGTACGGCGAGGTCGTACCCGACCCGAAGTGGCTGTCCGTCCTCGGCACCTTCGACGTGGTGGCCCTGGAGAACGGCGGCCAGGTCGAGGACGCGTCCGACCTCTTCTATTCGCCGGCCACCAACACCATCCAGCCCGGGCGCTCCCAGAAGATGGACGACGGCTGGGAGACACGGCGGCGCCGCGACCAGGGCAACGACTGGATCCGCTACCGGCTCGTCGCGCGGTCCGAGATCCGGGCGATCGAGATCGACACGGCCTACCTGAAAGGCAACTCGGCCGGCTGGGCGTCGGTCTCCGTGCGCGACGGGTCGGACGGCGAGTGGACGGAGATCCTGCCCCGGACCCGCCTCCAGCCCGACACGAACCATCGCTTCGTCCTCGCCGCCGCGGCGGTGGGTACGCACGCGCGCGTGGACATTTATCCGGACGGCGGCATTTCGCGGCTGCGGCTGTTCGGGGCGTTGACGGAGGACGGGGCGGCGGGGTTGGCTGCCCGACACCGCGAACTCGGCGGCTGATTTCGCCCCCGCCGCCCCTACCCATTCCCGTCACTGACTCGGGGGCTCCGCCCCCG
>NZ_LIPP01000224.1 GCF_001418335.1 Streptomyces aurantiacus
GGGCGGCGGGGGCGAAGAAAAGGTGGAGACAAACGGCAGCCCGCCGACGGGGGAAGATCGGCGGGCTGCCTCGGTGCCACAGTGGCTAGTGGACGGAGTGCTCCTCCAGCGGGAACGTTCCGCCGACGACATCCTCGGCGAACGCCTTCGCCGCACTCCCCATGACCTGCCGAAGATCCGCGTACTGCTTCACGAACCGCGGCATCTTCCCGCCCGTGAGCCCGAGCATGTCGGTCCCCACAAGAACCTGCGCGTCCGTCTCGGCCCCCGCCCCGATCCCGACCGTCGGAATGTGCAGCACCCGCGTGACCTCCGCGGCCAGCTCCGCCGGCACCAGCTCCAGCACGACCGCGAACGCGCCCGCGTCCTGCACGGCCTTGGCATCGCGCAGCAACTGCTGCGCGGCCTCCTCGCCGCGCCCCTGGACGCGGTATCCCATGGAGTTCACCGACTGGGGGGTGAGGCCGATGTGCGCCATCACCGGGATGCCGGACTGCACGAGCAGCTCGATCTGCCCGTGCGAACGCTCGCCGCCCTCCAGCTTCACCGCCCCGACCCCGGCCTCCTTGACCAGCCGGGTGGCCGACCGCAGGGCCTGCACAGGACCCTCCTGGTACGACCCGAACGGCAGGTCGCCCACGATGAGGGCGCGCGAGGTGCCCCGTACGACGGCGGCCGACAGCATGGTCATCTCGTCGAGCGTGACGGGCACGGTCGTCTCGTAGCCCAGGTGAACATTGCCCGCCGAGTCGCCGACGAGCATGACCGGGATGCCGGCCTCGTCGAAGACGGAGGCGGTCATCGCGTCGTACGCGGTGAGCATCGGCCACTTCTCGCCGCGCTCCTTGGCCACCGTGATGTCGCGGACGGTGATACGCCGTGTGCCCTTGCCTCCGTACAGCGCCCTGTCGCTGCTGTCGGTGGTCTTCTGGGCAGCCGAAAGCTGCGTCATTGCAACGGCTCCTTCTGTCATCTCGAAGCGCCCGTACGGCGTCCCCGGATCACCTCCATGGTGGCACCTCGTGCCACCGAACGGCTAGAGGGGGCCGCTCAGGTCACTTCGGACCTGGCCCAGGCGTACGTAAGATCTCGGTAAAAGGTTTCGATACGAGACGGTCTCGTATCGGATTTCGCCTAGCCTCGTAAGCATGACAACTCCTGCCGACACGGCCCCCCGGATACCGGAAGCCGTGCACCGACGACGCTGGGCGATCCTCGGTGTCCTGATGCTGAGCCTGCTGATCGTCGTCCTCGACAACTCGATCCTGAACGTCGCGATCAAGACCATCTCGACGCCCGCCCCGACCGGCCTGGGAGCCACCCAGAGCGAGCTGGAATGGGCCATCAACGCCTACACCCTCGTCTTCGCGGGCCTGCTCTTCACCGCGGGCCTCCTCGGCGACCGGCTCGGGCGCAAGAAGGTCCTGCTCGGCGGCCTCCTCGTCTTCGGCATCGGCTCGGCGCTCGCCGCGTCCTCCGGCTCCCCGGTCGAACTCATCTCCTACCGCGCGGTGATGGGCTTCGGCGCCGCCTTCGTGATGCCGGCCACCCTCGCCGTCCTCATGAACGTCTTCGAGCGCGACGAGCAGCCGAAGGCGATCGGCCTCTGGGCGGGCGGGGTCGGTCTCGCCATCGCCATCGGCCCGATCACCGGAGGAGTGCTCCTCGACCACTTCTGGTGGGGGTCCGTCTTCCTGGTCAACGTGCCCATCGTGATCGTGGCACTCGGCCTGATGATCTGGCTCGTCCCCGACTCCCGCGACCCGAAGCCCGGCCGGATCGACCCGGTGGGCGTGGTGCTGTCCGTCGTCGGGCTCGTCCTGCTGGTGTACGGCATCATCAAGGGCGGCCAGCTCGCCGACTTCACGGACCCCGCGGTCCTCGCGACCATCGGCGCCGGACTCGCCGTGCTCGTCGGCTTCGTCGTGCACGAGAAGCGCAGCGACCACCCGTCCATCGACATCGGCTACTTCAGGAACAAGGTCTTCTCCGCGGCGATCTCCGCCCTGGGGCTCGTGTTCTTCGCGCTGATGGGCGTGACCTTCTTCTCCGTCTTCTACACCCAGAGCGTCCGTGGCTACTCGCCCCTGCAGACCGGCCTGCTGATGCTGCCGCTGGCCGTCGCACAGCTCGTCTTCGCGCCGCGCGCCCGGCTGGTGGTGAACCGCTTCGGCAACAAGGCCACCACGACCGGCGGCATGCTGCTCATCGCCGCCATGCTGGCCTCGTTCGCCCTGCTGGAGGCGGACACGCCGATCTGGATCCTGGAGGTCATCTTCTTCCTCATGGGCACCGGGATGGCGCACATCATGACGCCGACCAGCGTCGTGATCATGCAGGCCCTGCCCCGCGAGAAGGCGGGTTCCGCCTCCGCGCTGAGCAACACCTTCCGCCAGGTCGGCGGCGCCCTGGGCATCGCCGTACTGGGCTCGGTCCTCTCGGCCGCCTACCGCTCGGGCATCGAGGACAAGCTGCCCGTGGCCGCCCGGGACACCGCGGGTGAGTCCATCGAGGCGACCCTCGGCTTCGCCGCGAAGCTCGGCCCGAAGGGTGAGGCCCTCGTCGGCCCGGCCAACGACGCCTTCCTGCACGCGATGCACGTCACGGCCCTGTGCGGCGCCGGTGTCGCCGTCGTGGGCGCGCTGGTCGTGTACCTGTTCCTGCCGGGCCGCGCCCCGACCCGGGCCGACAAGGAGGAGCCCGACCTGGTGGCCGCCGACCACTGAGCGGCTCCGGCGGCGCCCCGACGGGGCGCGGGGAACCGCACGCCCGGCCACCACGCACCCGCCCTCACGTCACAACCCGTCGTCGGCCAGGGACAATCGATCCGAACGGCGACCGACGGCGCAGCGTCAGGACGGCAACACCCGAGAGAGCGGAGCGAAGACGTGGGCGGCGTGGAACAGGGGCCGGGCGGCGCCGGACGCGGCGGCGGGGCCGCCAGAGGCCGCCCGCGCAGCGAGGCGGTGGAACGCTCGATCATCGAGGGCGTCATGAGACTGCTGGAGGAGGGTATTCCGCTCGCGGAGATCTCCATAGAGCGGGTCGCGCGCATCGCCGGTGTGGGCAAGGCCACCATCTACCGGCGCTGGAGCGGCCGTGAGGAGCTCTTCTGCGACGTGATGCGCACCGCGGAGCCGCCCGACCCGGAGCTGCCCGGCACCTCCATGCGCGACGACCTGATCGTCGTGCTGGAGTCGCACCGGCGGCGCGGTCTGGCCAACCGCTCGTCGGCGATCATGCACAACGTGTACGCGCAGATGAAGAGCAGCCCCAAACTGTGGAGGGTGTACCACACGGCCGTCGTCGAACCGCGCCGCCTGAAGGCGCTCGACGTGCTGCGGCGCGGCCAGGAGAACGGTGAGATCCGCGCCGACGTCGATGTCGACCTGGCCAATGACCTCTTCGTGGCCCCCATGCTCGTCCGCGCGATCTTCCGCCCGGACGCGGACCTGGAGGAGGGGCTACCCGAACGAATTGTCGATACCGTCCTGGCGGGGCTGGGACCGACCGCCCCCGAGCGGCGCCGCGACCCCGAGTGAACCCTGATGAACCCCGGTGAATACGCGTGTTTCGTCACAGACCGCCCTCACCCGGCCCGGCGCCGGAACCCGCCACGCTTCTCCGGTCGTCCTCGTGCCCGTACGGCCGTCATGTGACGGCGGGAACGATCGCGATCATCCTCTAGGGTCTTAGGCGCGGGGACGATGTGAACGGCAGTTGGTGAGGCGACGGTATGGCGCAGGCGTACATGACGGAGACGGGCAGCGACGGCCAGGGGCCCGACCGCAGAGAATCCCGGCTTCGGAGCCTGCTCACCTCGCTCCGTACCGACCGGGGGGTCTGGCGCCGGGGGATCGTCCTCGCCGTGTTCGCCCTCCTGCTCGCCCTGGTGATGGCGATGCACGCGCGCATCCCGAACAAAATCGGCAACCTTGGCAGCCTCCTGGAGACGTTCCTGCCCTGGCTGGGGCTCGCCGTTCCGGTGCTGCTCGTCCTCGCGCTGGTCCGCAAGTCCGCAACCGCGCTGCTCGCCGTGCTGGTGCCCGCCATCGTCTGGGCCAACCTCTTCGGCGGACTGCTCATCGACAGGACGGGCTCCGGCGGTGACCTCACCGTCGCCACGCACAACGTCAACGCGGACAACCCGGACCCGTCCGGCACCGCCCGCGCCGTGGCCGCCTCGGGCGCGGACGTGGTGGCCCTGGAGGAGCTGACGACCTCGGCGGTCCCGGTCTACGAGAAGGCCCTCGCGTCGACGTACAAATACCACTCCGTGCAGGGCACGGTCGGCCTGTGGAGCAAGTACCCGCTGAGCGGGGCCGCTCCCGTCGACATCAGGCTCGGCTGGACCCGCGCGATGCGGGCGACCGTCACCGCTCCCGAGGGGCGGCTCGCGGTGTACGTGGCCCACCTCCCCTCCGTACGGGTGAAGATGAAGGCCGGGTTCACCGCGCGCGAGCGCGACAGGAGCGCCGACGCGCTCGGCGCGGCCATCTCCCACGAGAAGCTCCCGGACGTCGCTCTCCTGGGAGACCTGAACGGCACGATGAACGACCGCGCGCTGACCGCCGTCACCTCACAGATGCGCTCCACCCAGGGCGCGGCGGGCGGCGGCTTCGGGTTCAGCTGGCCGGCGGCGTTCCCGATGGCCCGGATCGACCAGATCCTGGTCAAGGGCGTCGAGCCGGTCACCTCGTGGACCCTGCCGGACACGGGCAGTGACCATCTTCCGATCGCCGCCCGCGTGAAGCTTTCGGCAACCGCCTCGTAACCTCGGGGAATACTGGGCCTGGGAGGCTTTGTTCCGTAGATGAACTTAATCTGTACGGAACACCGCTCACCCCTTTGAAAGGCCCTTTTCATGCCCCTGGCCCTGCTCGCCCTCGCCGTGGGCGCCTTCGGCATCGGCACCACCGAGTTCGTGATGATGGGGCTGCTGCCCGACGTCGCGGACGACCTGGGCATCTCGATCCCCAGCGCGGGCCACCTCGTCTCGGCGTACGCGATCGGTGTCGTCGTCGGCGCCCCGCTGCTCGCCGCGGTGACCGCGCGCATGTCCCGCCGCAAGGTCCTGATCGGACTGATGGTGCTGTTCGTCGCGGGCAACTCGCTCTCGGCGTTCGCCCCCGACAACACCTCGCTGCTCGCCGCCCGGTTCCTGAGCGGCCTGCCCCACGGCGCCTTCTTCGGCGTGGGCGCCGTCGTCGCCACCGGCATGGTCTCCGCCGAGCGCAAGGCCCGCGCGGTCTCGCTGATGTTCCTCGGCCTGACCGTCGCGAACATCGTCGGCGTCCCCGCCGCGACCCTCATGGGCCAGCACCTCGGCTGGCGCGCCACCTTCCTCGGGGTCAGCGTGATCGGCCTGGTGGCCATCGGATCCCTGGCGCTGCTCCTGCCCCGCGACACCACGCACGGCTCCGCCGCCGGACTGCGCGGCGAACTCGCGGCGCTCAAGTCGCTCCCGGTCTGGCTGGCCCTCGGTACGACGGTCGCGGGCTTCGGCGCGCTCTTCTCGGCGTACAGCTACATCACGCCGATGCTGACGGACTCCGCCGGGTACGCCGACTCCAGCGTGACCCTGCTGCTCGCGCTGTTCGGCGTGGGCGCGACGGCGGGCAACCTGCTCGGCGGGCGCCTGGCCGACCGCTCCATGCGCGGCACCCTGTTCAGCGGGCTGGTCTCGCTGGTGGCGGTCCTCGCGCTCTTCCCGGTCATGATGGGTACGGCGTGGAGCGCGGCCCTCGCCGTGGTGCTGCTCGGCGCGGCGGCGTTCGTCACCAGCTCCCCGCTGCTGCTGATGGTCATGGAGAAGGCGTCCTCGGCCCCGTCCCTGGCCTCCTCCGCCAACCAGGCCGCCTTCAACCTCGCGAACGCGGGCGGCGCTTGGATCGGCGGCCTGGCCATCGCGGCAGGCTTCGGCACGACGTCCCCGGCCCTCGCGGGCGCGGCCCTGGCGGTCCTCGGCCTGGCGGTGGCGGCGGTGGCCTACAGGGTGGACCGCAGCAGGGGCAAGAGCCGCTCAGGCCGGGTGGTGGCCACCCACACACCCCAGCACCAGGAAACCCCGGCCCACCACTGATCCGTCGGCTCTCGTGAGGGCTCCGGCCGCGCCGGCAAGCCCCGGTCAACGGGAGCGCCCCTTTTGGGGGCGCGGGGAACTGCGCGCCAAGCCCCCACGGCCCTGCACCAGAAAACCCCGGCCCAGCAGGCACGCTTGTAGGGGCGCGGGGAACTGCGCGCCAAACCCCCACGGCCCCGCACCAGAAATCAATGCGCAGGCAGGAAAAAGCAGGGGGCGCCCGGTAAAAACACCGGGCGCCCCCTCCCACGTAACCGCAGCCGTCACACGCCCTCACGCCAGTGACTCGTGATGGGCAACCGCCGATCCTTGCCAAACCCCTTCGCCGAGATCTTCGTACCCGGCGGATACTGCCGCCGCTTGTACTCCGCCGTATCGACCATCCGCAGCGTCTTCGTCACCACCTCACGGTCGAACCCCGCCGCCACGATCGCGTCCGCCCCCGCGTCCCGGTCGACGTACAGCTCCAGAATCGCGTCCAGGACGGGATAGTCCGGCAACGAGTCCGTGTCGACCTGGCCGGGCCGCAACTCGGCGCTCGGCGGCTTGGAGATGGAGTTCTCCGGAATCGGCGGAGTCTGCCCCCGCTCGGCCGCCGCCCGGTTGCGCCACTCGGCGAGCCGGAAGATCGAGGTCTTGTAGACGTCCTTGATCGGCCCGTACGCGCCCACCGAGTCGCCGTACAGCGTCGAATACCCCACCGCCAGCTCGGACTTGTTGCCCGGCGCGAGCACGATGTGCCCCTCCTGGTTGGAGAGGGCCATCAGCATGGTGCCGCGCAGCCGCGACTGGAGGTTCTCCTCGGCCAGACCGGTGAGCCCCAGCGACCCCATGTACGCGTCGAACATCGGCTCGATCGATACGGTCCGGAAGTTGAGCCCGGTCCGTCGCGCCAGCTCGGCCGCGTCGCCCCTGGAGTGGTCCGAGGAGTACTTGGACGGCATCGACACGCAGTACACGTTCTGGGCGCCGAGCGCGTCGCACGCGATCGCGGCGACGAGGGCGGAGTCGATACCGCCCGAGAGCCCGATCAGCACGGAGCGGAAACCGTTCTTCGCCACGTACGCCCGCAGCCCCACCACGAGCGCGGAGTACACCTCCTCGTCGTCGTCGAGCCGCTCGGCGTACCCGCCGGAGAGCTCCGGCTCGTACGCGGGCAGCGGCTCCTCGGAGAGGACGAGGTGGTCGATGCGCAGGCCGTCGTCCACGACCCCGGACGGGGCCTCGGCGGCAGCGGCGGGCAGGTCCAGGTCGAGGACGACGCAGCCCTCGGAGAACTGGGGCGCCCGCGCGACGACTTCACCGTCCCGGTCGACGACGATCGAGTCACCGTCGAAGACGAGCTCGTCCTGGCCGCCGATCATGGCCAGATAGGCGGTCGTGCAGCCGGCCTCCTGCGCGCGCTTGCGCACGAGGTCGAGCCGGCTGTCGTCCTTGTCGCGCTCGTACGGCGAGGCGTTGATCGAGATCAGCAGACCGGCCCCGGCGGAACGGGTCGCCGGGACCCGGCCGCCCTCCTGCCAGAGGTCCTCGCAGATGGCGAGCGCGACGTCGATGCCGTGCACCCGTACGACCGGCAGGGTGTCACCGGGCACGAAGTAGCGGAACTCGTCGAAGACGCCGTAGTTCGGCAGGTGGTGCTTGGCGAAGGTGAGGGCCACCTCGCCGCGGTACAGCACCGCCGCCGCGTTGCGCGGGGCACCGGGCGGCTGGCCGTACTTGGGCTGGGCCTTCTCGGAACGGTCGAGGTAGCCGACGACGACCGGCAGCTCCCCGAACCCCTCGTCGGCGAGCCGGGCGGCGAGCGCGCGCAGGGCCGCGCGGGACGCCTCCACGAAGGACGACCGCAGGGCCAGGTCCTCTACGGGATACCCGGTCAGCACCATCTCCGGGAACGCCACGAGATGCGCTCCCTGCTCGGCGGAGTGCCGGGTCCAACGGACGACAGCGTCGGCGTTCCCGGCGAGATCGCCGACGGTCGAGTCGATCTGATTCAGAGCGAGACGTAGTTGAGGCACGCGCTCCAGTGTAATCGTCAGAGCGACACAATGGGGTGGGCGGGGCCGTCCCTGCAGCCCGCCCCGCCCGAGGCGCCCTTTTCAGGGGCGCGGGGAACTGCGCGACAAGCCCCCACAGACGCGCACGTCGCCCCCGCCGGCGCGCACGTCGCCCGCCGCCCACCAGACACGCCCGCCGCCCGTCGACGAGGACGGGAGACGGGCGCGGCGGGCCTGTGCTGAAGGCTCAGCGGCGGTAGGAGGTCACGTATCCGGGCGCGGGTGAACCCACCCCCGTGACGGCGTCGTACCCCCGGACGGCCTTCAGGGAGCTGTCCTTGCCGAGGCTGCGGACCGAGGTCAGCAGGCCCTCCGACGCGTCGGTCGCGTTGGCGAAGTCCACGCGCGCCACCGCGAGGTCACGGCCCGTCGGACGGTCCGTGACGTCGTGGTAGAGCTTCGTGCCGTAGCGGTCGTAGATCGCCGGGTTGGCGAACCCGATCGGGTGGCCGCCGCGCGCCTGCTGGGCGAGCGCCTGGACGCCCGCGACGACCGGCGAGGCGAGCGAGGTGCCGCCGATGCGGTACTCGTCGTAACTCTGCGTCCCGTCCGGGAAGGTCTGCGTCTGTCCGACCAGGAACCCGGTGTTGGGGTCGGCGATCGCGGCGATGTCCGGAACCGTGCGCATGGCCTGCCTGCTGCCGCTCGCGGTGTTCGCCCTCGCGAGCGAGGACGGCACCACACCCCGCTGGTAGAACGGCTGCTTCACCGTCGCGCTGGTACCGCCGCCCGCGCCCGAGGTGTACGCGCCCGGGAAGTCCGTCCAGCTCTTCCCGTCGTCGGACAGCCCGGCCTTCAGCGTGCCCCAGCCCGTCTCCCACTGGTACGTGTCGCCCTTGCCGACGGCGAGCGAGGTACCGCCGACCGCCGTCACCCACGCCGAGTTGGCCGGGGTGTCGACCTGCTTCGTACCGGTGTTGGCGACCTCGTCGCCGTTGTCGCCGGACGAGAAGTAGAAGCCGATGCCCTCGACCGCGCCCAGCTGGAAGACCTGGTCGTAGGCGGCGGCGAGGTCCGGCGTCTGGTTGGCCTCGATGTCGCCCCACGAGTTGGAGACGATGTCGGCGAGGCGCCCGTCGACGATCTTGCCGAGGGAGTCGAGCAGATCGTCGTCGTAGCAGGACGCGGCGCCCACGTAGACGATGTCCGAGGCGGGTGCGACCGCGTGCACGGCCTCGACGTCGAGGGTCTCCTCGCCGTACCAGCCCGCCGCCCCGCACTCCTCGGTCCGCGTGTACTGGCCGGGCAGCACCTGCCGCAACTGCCCGCCGCGGTACGCCGCGTCACCGTGCCTGCCCGCGTACGTGGCGGCGTCGGCCGCGATCGTCGGCGAGGCGTACGCGTCCGTGATCGCCACGGTCACGCCCTTGCCGGTCGCCTTTCCCGCCCCGTACGCGGCCCGCAGCTGCTTGCCGGTGTACCCCTTCACGGCGTACGGGACCTTCGTGCCGTACGCGCTCGGCAGCGTCGTCGCGGTCTTCGAGCCGTAGTACGACGAGAACGGCCCGGCGTTGCGGAACACGGCGTCCGGTGGCGGCAGCGTGTCGGCGTGGTCCGCCTTGTGCGGGGCGTTGTCCAGGCCGGTCACGGTGAGGACGGCGCCGTTCAGCGCGGCGGGAGTGGAGGCGGCCTTCGAAGGCGCCCGGTAGGTCTTCTCGCCCTTGGCGTAGTTGTGCAACTGCGTGCTGAACGCCTTCTCGGCGTCCGCCACTTCACCGGTCACCGACACGTAGTGCGTGTTGGTGCCGGTGACGGTCAGCCCGGCCGACTCCAGCCAGGCGGTCACCTCCGCGACCTGGGCCCTGGTCGCGCCGAAGCGGGCCTGTGCCTGCCGCGCGCCGAGGTACTTCCCGTACGAGGGCGACGACGGGTCGGAGACGGCCTCGGCGTAGGCGCTCAGGCCCGCCGCGTCCCGCCCCGCGAGATACACGCGGGCCGAGACCCGGGAGCCGTTCGCCGTGGCCCCCTTGTCCGCCCCGGCCGTCGCCCACAGGGGCTTGGTGCCCTGGAGCGTGTCACGGCCGGCCGGGCCGTCGGAGGCGTGGGCCGCGGGTATGCCGAGGGCCAGCGCGCCGGCGAGCAGAGGCAGTGTCGCCGCCATGCTCACACCGGCGCGCATCGCGGCACGGTTGGATCTCATGGAACCCCCAAAGGATCACTGGATGGGGGTCACTCTTGCGATGAACTGTCCATGCCAGGGGAATGGCCGGGACATGGCTGGCCCAAAAAGTACCCAAGGAACCGTATACGCAAGGGATTTGGGGCGCGATGGCCGAGATGGAACGATTCGCGCACCTCAAGAGGCCTGGGGCCGGAGCGGCGGCCCGGCGCAGGGTCTGCGCCGGGCCCATGCAGGATGGGCGCCGGGGTCAGTGCAGCGGCTTCGCGCCGCGCTTCTCCAGCAGGTCCGACATCAGCTTCATCTCCGACTCCTGGGCCTGCACCATGCCCTGCGCGAGCCGCTGCTCCACGCCGACCTGGCAGCGCTCCACACACTCCTCAGCCATGTGCACGCCGCCCACGTGATGGGCGTACATGAGCTGCAGGAAGCGGATCTCGGCCGCCTTGCCGCTCATCTTGCGCAGCGCGTCCAGCTCGGTGTTGGTCGCCATGCCCGGCATGAGCGCGCCGTCCTCGCCGGTCGCCATGCCGGCCATGCCCATCCACTCCATGGGCGGGTCGGCGGACACCTTGGGCAGCTCCCACAGGTCCAGCCAGCCGAGCATCATGCCGCGCTGGTTGGCCTGCGTCTGCGCGATGTCGTACGCGAGGCGGCGCACCTCCTCGTCGTCGGTGAGGTCGCGCACGATGTACGACATCTCGACGGCCTGCTGGTGGTGCACGGACATGTCACGGGCGAAGCCGGCGTCCGCCGAGTCCGCCGCCGGCGGCTTCATCCCGGAGTCGCCGCCGTCGGCGACCGCGTACGTGATCGCCCCGGCCGCCACGAGCACGGCCGCGGCGGTCCCGGCGATCCACCCGGCGGACTTGGTCTTCCTCACGGCCTGGCCTTCCTCACTGCTTCGTCTTCCTCACTTGGACAGGCCGTTGGTGCAGGCGGCGCCCGGCTCGGGCGTCTGCTTGCCCTGGACGTACGTCTCGAAGAACGTGGCCACGTCCGGGTCGCTCGCACCGGTCACGGTCCGCTGGTGGCCCCACGCGGAGAGCATGACCGGGTCCTTCTGGTCCTCGACGGGGCTCATCAGTGAGTACGGCGTCTTCTTGACCTTCTCGGAGAGCGCCTTCACATCGGCGTCCGACGCCTTGCTGTTGTACGTCACCCAGACCGCGCCGTGCTCCAGCGAGTGCACCGCGTTCTCGTTCTTGATCGCCTTGTCGTAGACGTCGCCGTTGCAGTTCATCCAGACCTGGTTGTGGTCACCGCCGACCGGGGGCTCCATCGGGTACTTCACGCTCTTGGTGACGTGGTTCTGCGTGAGCTTCGTGCTCCACTTCTTCACGCCGTCCTTGCCCGTGACGAACTTCCCCGACGCCGCCTTCGAATCGCTCGCCGCGCTGTCGTCGTCCGACTGCGAGCTGATCAGGAACGCGCCACCGGCGACGAGACCGGCGACGACGATCACGCTCGCGGTGATCGTGAGGACCCGGTTGCGGCGCTCACGAGCCTGCTCGGCGCGCCGCATCTCCTCTATCCGCGCCTTGCGTGACGCGTTTTCTGTCTTCTTGGCGGAACCCATGGGGTGGTCCTTCTGGGGGAAAGGGGCAGCGGAGTGGTCAGCTGATCGTAGTGGGGGAGGAGCGGATGCGGACGGGGAGCCCACAGGAATGGCGAAATGGGTGTGATCCCGGACCATGGGATGGGTGAACCGACGATAAGTTGAACCTGGGATGCGCATTATCTACGCTGCTGGTATGCGGCTGTTGCGATCGACCGACCTGGCACTGCGCGTCCTGATGCGACTCGCGGTCGCCGACGGGACGACGCCCACGACCCGCGACGTCGCGGCCGGCATGGAGGTGCCGTACACGCACGCCGCGAAGGTGGTCGCCGAGCTTCAGCACCTGAGGCTCCTCGACGCCCGCCGCGGCCGGGGCGGCGGGCTCGCCCTCACCGAGAAGGGGCGTACGGCCTCGGTCGGCGCGGTCGTGCGGGCCTTCGAGGGCGAGGGCGACGTCGTCGACTGCGAGGGTTCCGCGCCGTGCCCGCTGAACTCCGGATGCCGGCTGCGGGCCGCCCTGCGCCGGGCCCAGGAAGCGTTCTACGCCTCCCTGGACCCGCTGACCGTCAGGGACATCGTCGCCGATCCCACCGGGCCGCTGCTGCTGGGCATCACCAGGCGGTGAGGGGCTTCGCCGGGCGTGGTGCTTCGGCTGCCGGCCGGTGGGGGCTGAGCGCGCAGTTCCCCGCGCCCCTTACGGGTGGGCCAGCCAGAGGTCGGGGCCGAACACCTCGTAGTGGATGTCGGCGGGCGCGACGCCCTTCTCGATCAGCCGGCCGCGCACCGCGCGCATGAAGGGCAGCGGACCGCACAGGTACGCGCGCGTGCCCGACGCGATCTCCACCGAGGAGAGGTCGACCAGGCCCGTGCGGTCGGCCGGATGGCCCGGCTCCGGCCGCTCGTACCAGAAGTGTGCCCGGGCGTCCGTGAGCTTCGCCACGTAGGCCTCGTGCTCGTCGCGCAGGGCGTGCTCGGCGGGGGAGCGGTCCGCGTGCACCACGGTCACCGGGGCACGGTGGCCGGTGACCACGAGCTGCTCCAGCATGGCGATCATCGGTGTCACGCCGATGCCGGCGGAGGCGAGGAGCACCGGCGTCCGGGTGTCGGCGTCGAGCACGAGATCGCCGTACGGGGCGGACAGTTCGAGCGTGCTGCCGACCTCCACGCGCGCGTGGAGGTGGTTCGAGACCTCCCCGTCGGGTGCCGCGCCGCCGTGTACGCGCTTCACACCGATCCGGCGTACGGACGAGCCGGGCGTGCCGATGAGGCTGTACTGGCGTGACTGGCGGGCCCCGTCCGGCAGTTCGACGCGTACGGAGACGTACTGGCCGGGCCCGAAGCGGGGCGCGGGGGCGCTGTCGGCCGGACGGATGAGGAAGGTGGCCACGTCTGCGGTCTCCTCGACGCGCTCGACGACCTCCCAGGCGCGCCACCCGCCGAGCCCTTCGCCGAGCCTTTCGCCCAGCCCATCGCCCAGCCCATCGCCCAGGCCCTCACTCGGGCCGCCACCCGGCTCGCCGGCCCTGCTCGCCGCGTACAGCCGCTTCTCGACGGCGATGAGCGCGTTCGCCATCAGCCAGTACACCTCGGTCCAGGCGGCGGCCACCTCCGCGGTGACCGCCTCGCCGAGCACGTCGACGACGGCGGCGAAGAGGTGCTCGTGCACGACCGGGTACTGCTCCGGGGTGATGCCCAGGGAGGCGTGCTTGTGGGCGATGCGGTTCAGCATCGTGTCGGGCCGCTCGTCCGGCCGCTCGACCAGCTGTGCGGCGAAGGCGGCGAAGGCGCCCGCCAGGGCCTGGCGCTGGGTGCCGGAGGCCTGGTTGCCCCGGTTGAAGAGATCGCGCAGCAGCTCCGGGTGGGCCGTGAAGAGCCGGGCGTAGAAGCGGTCGCTGATCTCTCCCAGGGCCCCGCCGACGGCGGGAAGGGTGGCGCGGACGGTGGCGGCGGACTGCTCGGACAGCATCGGGGCTCCTCAGCTCGACTGATCGGACCGTTCTAAAACTTGCATCTTAGATGCAAGTTTTAGCGGGCGAGAGGCGGGGGGCACGTCCGGGAAGAAGCCGGAGAGATGGGATCGGAGAGACGGGAGCGGTCGGCCATTACATGCGCGGCGCTCAGCAGGCAAGATGGGCGACAGGGCAGTACACCTGCCGGTCGTGAGGCGTTCAGCCGCAGGTCGGCGGGACGATCAAGGTCCGCAACGCGCGTGAAATGCTGTTGTGGTGTGATGCTCAGGTGCCCGACCGCCTCCCACGGGACGGGAGCAGGCGGCCTGACCAGCAAGGATTGGGTGGAAACGGAAGATGGACAAGCAGCAGGAGTTCGTGCTCCGTACGTTGGAGGAGCGCGACATCCGTTTCGTACGCCTGTGGTTCACGGACGTGCTGGGCTTCCTCAAGTCCGTGGCCGTGGCCCCGGCGGAGCTGGAGCAGGCCTTCGACGAGGGCATCGGCTTCGACGGGTCGGCCATCGAGGGCTTCGCCCGGGTCTACGAGTCCGACATGATCGCCAAGCCGGACCCGTCGACCTTCCAGGTCCTGCCGTGGCGTGCCGAGGCCCCCGGTACCGCCAGGATGTTCTGCGACATCCTGATGCCGGACGGCTCACCGTCCTTCGCGGACCCGCGGTACGTGCTGAAGCGGGCGCTGGCCAAGGCGTCCGACCAGGGCTTCACGTTCTACACGCACCCGGAGATCGAGTTCTTCCTGCTGAAGGACAAGCCGGTCGACGGCTCGCGGCCGACCCCGGCGGACAACTCCGGCTACTTCGACCACACCCCGCACAACGTGGGCATGGACTTCCGCCGCCAGGCGATCACGATGCTGGAGTCGATGGGCATCTCGGTCGAGTTCTCGCACCACGAGGGCGCGCCGGGCCAGCAGGAGATCGACCTGCGGTACGCGGACGCGCTCTCCACGGCGGACAACATCATGACGTTCCGGCTGGTCATGAAGCAGGTGGCGCTGGAGCAGGGTGTCCAGGCGACGTTCATGCCGAAGCCGTTCAGCGAGCACCCGGGTTCGGGCATGCACACGCACCTCTCCCTCTTCGAGGGCGACCGCAACGCGTTCTACGAGTCGGGCTCCGAGTACCAGCTCTCCAAGGTCGGCCGCTCCTTCATCGCGGGCCTGCTGAAGCACTCGGCGGAGATCGCCGCGATCACCAACCAGTGGGTGAACTCGTACAAGCGCATCTGGGGCGGCTCCGAGCGCACCGCGGGCGCCGGCGGCGAGGCACCCTCGTACATCTGCTGGGGCCACAACAACCGCTCGGCCCTGGTCCGCGTGCCGATGTACAAGCCCGGCAAGACGGGCTCGGCGCGGGTGGAGGTCCGCTCCCTCGACTCGGGCGCGAACCCTTACCTGTCGTACGCGGTGCTGCTGGCCGCCGGCCTCAAGGGCATCGAGGAGGGCTACGAGCTGCCGCCCGGCGCCGACGACGACGTCTGGGCCCTCTCGGACGCCGAGCGCCGCGCGATGGGCATCGAGCCCCTGCCGCAGAACCTGGGCGAGTCCCTCACCCTCATGGAACGCAGCGAGCTGGTCGCCGAGACGCTCGGCGAGCACGTCTTCGACTTCTTCCTGCGCAACAAGCGCCAGGAGTGGGAGGAGTACCGCTCCGAGGTGACGGCGTTCGAGCTGCGGAAGAACCTGCCGGTGCTGTAGGGGCAGGTCAGCGACGTTTTTCGGCGTGCAGCGCGCGGGGCCCGCGGTCGATGGCGGGGCCCCGCGGCTGTCCTCTCCGCCCGAAGCGAGAACGAGCCACCGTGCGCATCATCCCTGCCCGACCGAGCGACGTGCCCCAGCTGCTGGCCTTCCGGTCGGAGGCCGCTGCCTGGCTCTCTCGCCTGGGCACCGACCAGTGGCAGCTCCCCTACCCGGCAGCCAGGTTGCTGGAGACCGTCGAGGACGGCACTGTCTTCATGGTGCTGGACGGTCCGGTGACGGCGGCGACCGTCACCGTGACCGCTGACGGGCAGGCGGGCCTGTGGACGGAGCAAGAACTCTCCGAGCCGTCCATGTTCATCAGCAAGCTCTCCGTCGCCCGAACGCACGGCGGGCAGAACATCGGTGGCCGGCTGCTCGACTGGGCCGGGGACCGGGCCCGTCGAGCCGGGGCCGAGTGGCTCCGGCTCGACGCGTGGACGACAAACAAGGATCTGCAGGCGTACTACCTCCGCCAGGGCTTCGAGTACGTCCGTACGGTCCTGGACGGGGGAGCGATCAACGGAGGCCCGCGGGTGTCGGGTTGGCTGGCGCAGCGGTCAACGGGCCGGACCGAACACGGCTTCGTGGACGAGACCCCGGAGCCGGCACGTCTTGACGGTGCCTAAGGGTGTCTAAGGGGACCTACCGCACCGGCTGTCCCTGCGGAGGCGGATTTCCCGCGTCGCTGCCAGGGACGATGGTCCGACGCGGCGTCATCTTGCCGGCCAGCCATTCCAGATTTTCCCACACGCGGGGCTCACTGTGCCGGCGCCGCTGTTCCTCGACCCAGGGCCGGTAGTTGTTCCAGACGGAGATGATGAGGCCGCCCCATGCCTCGTTGATGACATTTCGGTCGAAGGCGTCCGTCTGTGCACCGACGGCAAGGAAGTTGAACGTGGTGAGGTAGGACGCGACCAGCTTCGTGGCTCGGTCGTCGCCGGACAGCGAGAGGCCGACCAGGGCCGCAATGGCTCGATGATCCCGCTCATGAGGTATGCCCTCGTCGAACAGGACCTTCCGCCGGTCCATGTTGGCCGTGAGGTACTCCATGGTTGCCTGCTTGCGACGTCTGTCGTGGTCCTGGCTTGTGCCGCGCGACAGCATGAGGAGCTGCCACGCCACCGCGCCGAAGGCAACGACGCCGATGAGCAGGGAGCCGAACGAAGCAATCAGGGACCACCGCTCATACGACGTCACGGCCGGATACGTTACAGAAGGCGCGCTGCTGTCGGTAGCTGTCTCCGACACCAAGGCACCTCACCTTCGGTCGGCAGGCCTACGGGTTCGAGGCGGTTGGTGTGCGAGGGCGACGGAACCGGGTAACGTCTTTTCCATGTTCTTCCAGACGCCGATTTACGAGTGAGAGCGTGATGGGCCCCCGCTGACGTCCTTCGACGTCGCCGCCCGTCCCCCACCGATGAATCCGTAGATCACTTCAATCCTTACCGGGAGAACCCGTGACCGTGAGCAAGAACATCAACAACCCCGTGGGCATGGGCGGCGGCAAGCGCAAGAGGCAGTCCCGCGCCGAACGGCAGAACAACGGTCCGTACCGCAACCTCGACCGCCAGGGTGCGGCCGAGCAGAAGGCGGAGCTGGTACGCAAGATGCGCGAGAAGACAGGCGCAGCTGACGGCGCCGCCGGGCAGGCGGGCGACGACACCGCCAAGAGCTGACGCACTGCCGCCGCAGGTCGGCACCGCACGGGGCAGGGCCCGGACCGCGACGACGCGCGGTGCGGGCCCTGCCGCGGTATCGGGGCTCTGCCGCCGTACCGGGCGCGGCCGGTCCCGCTCAGCTGCCGCGCTGCCTGATATGCGGCGCAGATGAAGGGCGACCCCGTCACTGAGACTGCTCCGCCAGCTCCGTCAGCAGCTTGTGCAGGGGCTTCGCTGCCCGCTCGCGGTACTCCTGGATCGACCAGCCGTTGCCGTCCGGGTCCGTGAAGTGCATGAACGTGCCGCCGTCCTGGGGTCCGTACTGGACGGGCTCGCTGATCTCCAGGCCTCGCGCGGTCAGCTCCTCGTAGGCCGCCTTGGCGTCCGCGACGACCAGTTGCAGGCCGTGGTACGTGCCCGGTTGTGAGGTTCCCGTCGGGCTGGGCACCCCCTTGGCGAGCGCGATCGAACAGCCGGAGCCGGGGGGCGTCAGCTGGACCACGCGCGCGCCCGGCATCACCTCCGCGTCGAGGTCGACATGGAAGCCCACCTTGTCCTGGTAGAAGGCTTTCGCCCGGTCGATGTCGGTGACCGGCAGTATGATCACTTCAAGGGCCATGTCCATGGACGACTCCTGTGTCTCTCGCTTGTCAGGTGAACCGCCAGCGCGTCTGGCTGACCGGCTCCCCCTTACCGAAGCCGAAAACGGTCCCCGGCGCCACCGCGAAAACGGCGGCCTTCCCCGGGCCGTGGTGGAAGTAGCCGTTTTGCACCTCGAAGTGCCAGTGGATGCCGTACTTGCGCTCCCACGTGTCCGCCGGCCCGCGCAGCCTGTCGTCGTCGAGGACCCGGGCCGCCTCGCCCTCGCAACCTTCCGTCCGCGTCCAGGCGCCTGTGCGGGCTCTGCGGTTAGGCTCAAGGCCGTACGACCTTGATCGCGGCCGTACGAACGTGATCGCGTGGGAGGACGGAGGCCGGGATGACGGTGCCGGGGCGCAGGAGCAGTACCTTCTCTCGGCTGCTGCGGCACGGGTTCACCGATCCGTCGGCCGCCGAGCGGCTGCTGGACAGCCCGGAGCTCGCGGCGGTGACGAACGACCCGGTGCTGCTCGACGCGCTCGGAGCCACCGCCGACCCGGATCTGGCGCTGCTCGGGCTCGTACGGATCGTCGAGGCGCAGAAGGACGACGCGGGGCGGCGTGAGCTGCTCGACACGCTGATCGCGGCCAAGCCGTTGCGCGACCGGCTGCTCGGGGTGCTCGGCGCGTCCGCCGCGCTCGGCGACCACCTCGCGCGGCATCCGCTCGACTGGCAGGCCCTCGTGACGTACGAGCCGCAGGACCTGCACCCGGGTGTGGCCGAGTTCGAGCGCGGGCTCTCCGAGGCGTCCGACCCCGTCTCGCTGCGGGTCGCCTACCGGCGGTGCCTGCTGTCCATCGCCGCGCGCGACGTGTGCGGGACGACCGACGTCGCACAGGCCGCCGCGGAACTCGCCGACCTCGCGACCGCCACCCTGCGCGCCGCGCTCGCCATCGCCCGGGCCGCCGCCCCCGAGGACGCCGGGATCTGCCGGCTCGCGGTGATCGCGATGGGCAAGTGCGGTGGCCATGAGCTGAACTACGTGTCCGACGTCGATGTCATCTTCGTCGGTGAGGCCGCCGACGGAATCGACGGCGCCGACGAGGACAAGTCGCTGCGGGCCGCCACCCGGCTCGCGGCCCATCTGATGCGGATCTGCTCCGAGACCACCGTCGAGGGGTCCATCTGGCCCGTCGACGCCAACCTGCGGCCCGAGGGACGCAACGGGCCGCTCGTGCGGACGCTCAGCAGCCATCTCGCCTACTACCAGCGCTGGGCCAAGACCTGGGAGTTCCAGGCCCTGTTGAAGGCCCGTCCCGTCGCGGGGGACACCGAGCTGGGGGAGCAGTACGTCGCCACGCTCGCGCCGCTCGTCTGGGAGGTCGCCGAGCGGGAGAACTTCGTCGCCGACGTGCAGAGGATGCGGCGGCGCGTCGTCGAGAACATTCCGCCCGCCGAGATCGAGCGGGAGCTGAAGCTCGGCCCCGGAGGACTGCGGGACGTCGAATTCGCCGTACAGATGCTGCAGTTGGTGCACGGGCGGGTCGACACGTCGTTGCGCAGCGGAACCACCCTTGACGCCCTGAAGGCGCTGGCCGCCGGCGGGTACGTGGGACGCGTCGACGCCGTGCAGTTCGACGACGCCTACCGGTTCCTGCGGTCCATGGAACACCGCATACAGCTCTTCCGGCTGCGGCGCACGCACCTCGTGCCCGAGGACGACGCCGATCTGCGGCGCATCGGACGGTCGCTCGGGCTGCGGACGGACCCCGTCACCGAGCTGAACCGCGAGTGGAAGCGCCATGCCGGTGTCGTACGGCGCCTGCACGAGAAGCTCTTCTACCGGCCGCTGCTCGACGCCGTCGCCCAACTCGCGCCCGGCGAAGGCCGGTTGAGCCCGGGTGCGGCGAGGGAGCGGCTGGTCGCCCTGGGGTACGCGGACCCGGCCGCCGCGTTGCGGCACCTGGAGGCACTGGCCTCCGGGGTCTCGCGCAAGGCCGCCATCCAACGGACCCTGCTGCCCGTCCTGCTGGGCTGGTTCGCCGATTCCGCAGACCCCGACGCGGGGCTGCTCAACTTCCGCAAGGTCTCGGACGCGCTGGGCAGGACACCCTGGTACCTGCGGCTGCTGCGGGACGAGGGGGCCGCCGCCGAGAACCTCGCCCGGGTCCTTTCCGCCGGCCGGCTCGCCCCCGACCTGCTGATGCGGGCGCCCGAGGCCGTGGCGCTGCTCGGCAACGGGGACAGCGGCGGGCTCGTCCCCCGTACCCGCGCCCACCTGGAGCAGGAGATCCTCTCCGCGGTGGGCCGGGCCGGCAAGGGCGAGGCCGCGGTCACCGCCGCGCGTGGCGTACGGCGCCGGGAGCTGTTCCGTACGGCCGCCATCGACATCGTCAGCTCGTACGGCACCGAGGAGACCCCCGCCAACGCCGACCAGGGCGCGCTGGTGGACCTGGTCGGCGGCGCCATCTCCGACCTGACGGCGGCCACGCTCGCCGGCACGCTGCGGGCCGTCGTCCGCGACGGCTGGGGCGAGACCCTGCCCACCCGCTTCGCGGTCATCGGCATGGGGCGGTTCGGCGGCCATGAAATGGGTTACGGGTCCGACGCGGACGTGCTGTTCGTGCACGAGCCCCGGGAGGGCGTGGGCGAGGAGGAGGCCGCGCGGGCCGCGGGCAGAGTGGTCTCCGAGATGCGCAGGCTGCTGCTGATCTCCAGCGCCGACCCGCCGCTGCTGATCGACGCCGGTCTGCGGCCCGAGGGCAAGTCGGGGCCGCTCGTACGGACGCTGAACTCCTACGGGGCCTACTACCGCCGCTGGTCCCTCGGGTGGGAGTCGCAGGCACTGCTGCGGGCCGAAGCCGTCGCCGGGGACGCGGAACTGGGGCAGCGGTTCCTCGAACTCGCCGATCCGCTGCGGTATCCGGCGGGCGGGCTCGGGGAGGACGGCGCCCGGGAGATCCGGCGGCTGAAGGCCCGCATGGAGACCGAGCGGATGCCCCGCGGGGCCGATCCGACGCTGCACACCAAGCTGGGGCGCGGCGGTCTGTCCGACGTGGAGTGGACCGTGCAGCTGCTCCAGCTGCGGCACGGGGCTGCGCAGCCGGGGCTGCGGACCACTCGTACCCGGGAGGCGCTCGCCGCCGCGTGTGCGGCCGAGCTGATCTCCCGGGAGGATGCCGCGACGCTGGACGAGGCGTGGGTGCTGGCGACTCGGGTGCGGAACGCGGTGATGCTGGTGCGGGGGCGGGCGGGGGACACGTTTCCGTCCGACGGGCGGGAGCTGGCTGCGGTGGGGCGGTATCTGGGGTATGGGCCGGGGCATGTGGGGG
>NZ_LIPP01000225.1 GCF_001418335.1 Streptomyces aurantiacus
AGCCCCCACCCACCCGCAGACATGCGACAGACTTGGCCCCATGCGTACTGCGTACAGCGTGGAAACGGTCAGAGCAGCTGAGCGCGAGCTCATGGCCCGGCTCCCGGACGGGACGTTGATGCAGCGGGCCGCCGCAGGCATCACCGCGGCCTGCGCCGACCTGCTGGGCCGCGTCTACGGCAGCTGCGTCGTGCTGCTCGTCGGCAGCGGCGACAACGGCGGCGACGCCCTCTACACCGGCGCCCGCCTCGCGAAACGCGGCGCCGGCGTCACAGCCGTACTCCTCACCCCCGACCGCACCCACCCCGCCGGCCTCGCCGCCCTGTGCCGGGCCGGCGGCACGGTGGTGCGGGGGCCCGAGCACGCCGAGGCACCGATCCGACGCGCCCACCTCGTCATCGACGGCATCGTCGGTATCGGCGGCAAGGGCGGCCTGCGCCCGGACGCCGCCCCCCTCGCGGACCTGGCCCAGGAGTCCCGCGCCGCCGTCGTCGCCGTCGACCTGCCCAGCGGCGTCGACGCCGGCACCGGCGAAGTCCGCGGCGCCGCCGTACGGGCCGACCTGACCGTGACCCTCGGCACGCACAAGCCCGGCCTGCTCGTCGACCCGGCCAGGGAGTACGCGGGGTCCGTACGGCTCGTCGACATCGGCCTCGCGCTGCCCGGCGATCCCGAGCTGGAGGCGCTGCAGCACGCCGACGTGGCCGCGCTGCTGCCCGTGCCGGGCGCCGAGAGCGACAAGTACCGGCGCGGAGTCGTGGGCATCGCGGCCGGCTCCGCCCGCTATCCGGGCGCGGCCGTGCTGGCCGTCGCCGGAGCCCTCCGGGGCGGCGCCGGCGCCGTACGGTACGCCGGACCCGCGGGCGACGCGGTGATCGCACGCTTCCCGGAAACGCTCGTGTCCTCCGGTTCGCCGGACCAGGCCGGGCGGGTCCAGGCCTGGGTCGTGGGCCCCGGCGCCGGGGACGACGCCGACGCCGTGACCGCCGTACTGAACGCGGACGTCCCCGTACTCGTGGACGCCGACGGCCTGCGGCTCGCGGACCGCGACCTCGTACGGGCACGGCGGGCGCCCACCTTGCTGACCCCGCACGCCGGAGAGGCCGCCGCGCTGCTCGGCGTCTCGCGCGAGGAGGTCGAGGGGGCCCGCCTGACGTCCGTACGGGAACTCGCCGAACGGTACCGGGCGACCGTGCTGCTGAAGGGGTCGACGACCCTCATCGCCTCCCCGGGCGACGGACCCGTACGGGTGAACCCCACCGGCACCGGCTGGCTGGCCACCGCGGGAAGCGGGGACGTGCTGTCCGGGCTGACCGGCTCGCTGCTCGCCGCCGGACTCGACGCGCTGGACGCCGGCAGCGCCGGCGCGTACCTCCACGGACTGGCGGGCCGGCTCGCGGCGGACGGGGCGCCCGTCGGGGCGCACGACGTGGCCGAGGCGGTGCGCGACGCCTGGCGGGACGTCATGGACTGAGCGGGTCCGGACGTCTCGGCCTGAGCGGGTCCGGACGCCGTCGACCGAGCGGGTCCGGACTGCGGCGACCGAGCGTGCGGAGAGCGGTGTCGGAGCCCTCTGAGAGACTGGGCTCGATGACTGAGACAGCACCCGCGCGCGCCCGCGCCGAGATCGACCTGGCCGCCCTGCGGGCCAATGTGCGCAGCCTGCGCGCCCAGGCGCCGGCCGCCGCCCTCATGGCGGTGGTCAAGTCCGACGCGTACGGGCACGGGGCCGTCCCCTGCGCCCGCGCGGCCCTGGACGCGGGTGCGGCCTGGCTCGGCACGGCCACGCCCGAGGAGGCCCTCGCCCTGCGCGCGGCCGGTCTGCCGGGCCGGATCATGTGCTGGCTGTGGACCCCGGGCGGACCGTGGCGGGAGGCCGTCGAGGCCGACCTGGACCTGGGCATCAGCGGGATGTGGGCCCTGCGCGAGGCGACGCGGGCCGCGCGGGCCGCGGGCCGTACCGCGCGCGTGCAGCTCAAGGCCGACACCGGTCTCGGCCGCAACGGCTGCCAGCCCGCCGACTGGCCCGAACTGGTCGCCGAGGCGCGGCGCGCCGAGACCGAGGGCCTGGTGGTCGTCACCGGCCTCTGGTCCCACTTCGCCCGCGCCGACGAGCCGGGCCACCCCTCCATCGACGCCCAGCTCACCAGCTTCCGCGAGATGCTGGCCCACGCCGAGGGGCAGGGCCTGCGCCCGGAGGTGCGGCACATCGCCAACTCGCCCGCCACGCTCACGCTCCCCGAGACCCACTTCGACCTCGTACGGACCGGGATCGCCCTGTACGGGATCTCGCCGAGCCCCGAGCTGGGCACCCCCGCCGACCTCGGGCTGCGCCCCGTGATGACGCTCTCGGCGTCGCTCGCGCTGGTGAAGCACGTGCCGGCGGGCCACGGCGTCAGTTACGGACACCACTACGTCACGGCGGGCGACACGACCCTCGGCCTCGTGCCCGTCGGGTACGCGGACGGCATCCCGCGCCACGCCTCCGGCACCGGTCCCGTCCTGGTCGGCGGCAAGTGGCGGACGGTCGCGGGGCGGGTCGCGATGGACCAGTTCGCGGTCGACCTCGGCGGGGACGAGCCGCCCGTCGGTGACCGGGTGGTCCTGTTCGGGCCCGGCGACCACGGCGAGCCGACCGCCGAGGACTGGGCGCAGGCCGCCGGCACGATCGCGTACGAAATCGTCACCCGCATCGGAACCCGCGTGCCGCGCGTCTACGTGAATGACTAAAACGAACGTGAACGACTAAAACGAACGTGAACAACTGAAACGTGAATGACTGACAAGTGAATGACTGACAAGACGAAGAGGAGCCGTTCGTGAGCGAGAGCAGTGCGGGGACAGCGGTGGAAGCGGCCGTGGCCGCGTCCTCGGCCGTCTCCGCGGCCGGGGCCGCGAACTGGCGCAGGGCAGGCGTCGCCGGTGTCGCGATAGGCGTGGTCGCCGCGGGCGCCGCCGCCGGCGTCGCGATCGAGCGGCTCACCGTCGGCCGCGGCATGCGCCGGAAGGCCCGGCTCGCCCTCGACTCGGCCGGTCCGTACGGGTCACTGCGCGGCATGCCGGGCAAGGTCCCCGCGGACGACGGCACCGAGCTGTACTACGAGGTCGACGAGGTGGAGGCCGACTCCACCCTGGCCCCGCGCCGCCGCCGGCTCTTCGGCCGCAAGGCACCCGCCCCGGTCACCGTCGTCTTCAGTCACGGTTACTGCCTCAGCCAGGACTCCTGGCACTTCCAGCGGGCGGCGCTGCGCGGTGTCGTGCGGACCGTCCACTGGGACCAGCGCAGCCACGGCCGTTCCGGGCGGGGCGTGGCCCAGGTCCGGGACGACGTGCCGGTCACCATCGACCAGCTGGGCCAGGACCTGAAGGCCGTCATCGACGCGGCGGCGCCCGAGGGCCCGCTCGTGCTCGTCGGGCACTCGATGGGCGGCATGACGATGATGGCCCTGGCCGACCAGTACCCCGACCTGATCCGCGAGCGCGTGGTCGGCGTGGCCCTGGTCGGTACGTCGTCCGGCAGGCTCGGCGAGGTCAACTTCGGGCTGCCGGTCGCGGGCGTCAACGCGGTGCGGCGGATACTGCCCGGAGTGCTGAAGGCGCTGGGGCAGCGGGCCGAGCTGGTGGAGCGCGGGCGCCGGGCCACCGCCGACCTGTTCGCGGGCATCATCAAGCGGTACTCGTTCGCGTCCAGGGACATCGACCCGGCGGTCGCGCGGTTCGCGGAGCGGCTGATCGAGGCCACGCCGATCGACGTGGTCGCCGAGTTCTACCCGGCCTTCACCGACCACGAGAAGACCGAGGCACTCGCGCACTTCGCCGACCTGCCCGTGCTCGTACTGGCCGGGGTCAAGGACCTCGTGACGCCGAGCGAGCACAGCGAGGCCATCGCCGATCTGCTGCCGGACGCCGAGCTGGTGCTCGTACCGGACGCCGGGCACCTCGTGATGCTGGAGCATCCGGAGGCCGTCACGGACCGGCTCGCCGACCTCCTCACCCGCGTCGGCGCGGTCCCGGCAGGGGCTACCGTGAATGGTTATGGAAGCACCAGCAACAGCGCACAACCCGGCTGACCCCTCGGGACCTCCGAAGCCCGGCCAGGCCGCTGCCACGACCGAGATCACCGTCAACTCACCCGCGCAGATGCAGGAGTTGGGCCGTCGGCTCGCCAAGCTGCTGCGGGCCGGCGACCTCGTGATGCTCACCGGCGAACTGGGCGCGGGGAAGACCACGCTGACGCGCGGGCTCGGCGAGGGCCTCGGCGTCCGGGGCGCCGTCACCTCACCGACGTTCGTGATCGCCCGCGTGCATCCCTCACTCGGGGGTGGCCCGCCGCTGGTCCATGTGGACGCGTACCGGCTGGGTGGCGGGCTCGACGACATGGAGGACCTGGATCTCGACGTGTCGCTGTCCGACTCCGTGATCGTCGTGGAGTGGGGCGAGGGCAAGGTCGAGGAGCTGACCGACGACCGGCTGCACCTGCTGATCCACCGGGCGGTGGGCGACACGACGGACGAGGTGCGGCGGGTGACGCTGGCCGGGGTCGGGGAGCGGTGGGCGGCTGCGGATCTGGCGGCGCTCTCCGCCTGAACCGCGGCCTTTTCCCGCGCGGTCGCCCCGATGTTCCGACATGGTGTCGGGAAGATGTTGCGTCCGGTGGCTTCGGCGTGTTCACATGGGCGGAGGAGTTGGTTAGGTCTACCTAACCACTGTCTGCTCCCGGAGCCTCAGGAGGCCGCCATGCCGACGTCGGAACGTGTTCCCGCGGAGCTTGGGCGTGGAGTGTCGATGGGGGAGCTGTTGGCGGCGGGGGAGTTGGCCCGGGCCGTTTCCGTGCCCCCGGCTCCGCCGTTGTCTGCGTCTGCGTCTGCGTCTGCGTCTGTGCCTGCGCCTACTTCTGGGGTGGCTGGGGCGGCTGATCGTGTGGAGCGAGGGCGGGCGGCGTAGCACTCTCGACGGACTCGAACCGCCACCGATGCACGGCCCGAGCCGCCAGCCCCTCACCCGGCTCCGGATACTCCGGCAACTCCGCATCGAACGCCGCGGCATCCCACCACGTGATGACAAGCACCCGCTCCCCCGGACCCCGCAGAACCTCCTGTCGCAAGGGCCGCGCCGGGAGCTCCTGGCCCCGCACCCAGGCGAGCAGTTCCTCCCCCCGCCCCTCGGCGGCCCGCGCCTCCCACATCAACGCGACGGTCGTCATGAGTACAGGTTGTCCTTGCTGACCTCATGCACGTGATCGTGGGAGTGGGAGTGGGAAGAGGAAGCAGGTGAGGGTGAAGGCGAGTGGGAGTGCGCGTGCGAGCTTCCCGGCACATGCGTGTCCGTGACCGGCAGCGAGGAGTCCGCCGACAGATCCCAGTCGGAGGCGGCCCGCCCCCGGGCCACCATCTCCGCGCCGAGCGCGGCGACCATCGCGCCGTTGTCCGTGCACAGCTTCGGCCGCGGCACCCGTAGCCGAATCCCCGCGGCCTCGCACCGCTCCTGCGCCAGCACCCGCAGCCGCGAGTTCGCGGCCACGCCGCCACCGATCATCAGGTGGTCGACGCCCTCGTCACGACAGGCCCGTACGGCCTTGCGGGTCAGCACGTCCACGACGGCCTCCTGGAAGGACGCCGCCACGTCCCGCACGGGCACGTCCTCGCCAGCCGCCCGCTTTGCCTCGATCCACCGCGCCACGGAGGTCTTCAGCCCGGAGAACGAGAAGTCGTACGCCGCGTCGCGCGGCCCGGTGAGCCCACGCGGGAAGGCGATGGCGCCCGGGTCGCCCTCCTTGGCGTACCGGTCGATGACAGGACCGCCGGGAAACCCCAGGTCGAGAACGCGGGCGATCTTGTCGAAGGCCTCGCCCGCCGCGTCGTCGATGGTCGCGCCCATCGGCCGTACGTCGGACGTGATGTCCGAGGACAGCAGCAGCGAGGAGTGGCCGCCGGAGACGAGCAGGGCCATCGTCGGCTCGGGCAGCGGGCCGTGCTCCAGCTGGTCCACGCAGATGTGGGAGGCCAGGTGGTTCACGCCGTACAGCGGCTTGCCCAGCGCGTACGCGTACGCCTTCGCCGCCGAGACGCCCACGAGCAGCGCGCCCGCGAGTCCGGGCCCGGCGGTGACGGAGATGCCGTCGAGGTCACGGGCACTGACCCCGGCCTCCTTCAGCGCCCGCTCGATGGTCGGCACCATCGCCTCCAGGTGCGCGCGGGAGGCGACCTCCGGCACCACACCGCCGAAGCGGGCGTGCTCGTCGACGCTGGAGGCGATCGCGTCCGCGAGCAGGGTCGTACCGCGGACGATGCCGACGCCGGTCTCGTCGCAGGAGGTCTCGATGCCGAGGACGAGAGGTTCGTCAGCCATTGATCTCGGTTCCTTGGGTTCCTTGTACGGAGGTTGACGGGTCGTTGAGGCGCATCACGAGGGCGTCCACGTTCCCCGGCTGGTAGTAGCCGCGCCGGAAACCGATCGCCTCGAAGCCGAAGCGCTCGTACAGCTTCTGGGCGCGGATGTTGTCGACCCGGCATTCGAGCAGTACCTCGACGCACTCGAAGGCGGTCGCGGCCCGCAGCAGCTCGGTCAGGATCAGCGCGCCGAGGCCGGTGCCCCAGTGCTCCCGGGCGACGGCGATGGTCTGTACGTCGCCGGCGTCCCCGGCGGCGGCGAGGCCCCCGTACCCGACGATCCGCCCGGCGTCCTCGGCCACGACGTACCGCCGGGTCGCGTCGGCCCCTCGCGCGTGGGCCAGGTCGGACCAGAACATGCCCCGCGACCAGGCGTCCTCGGGGAAGAGGTCCTTCTCCAGTTCCAGTACGGGCTCGATGTCCCACCAGCGCATCTCGCGCAGCGCCGCGGTCGTCACTTGGGGGTGACCACCTTGTAGTTCTTGGGCACCTGGGCGTCGGGTCGGCGCAGATAGAGGGGCCGGGGCGCCAGAAGTTCCTCGCCGGCCGCGAGCCGCTCCGCCGCCAGGGCCGCGAGCGAGGCGGCCGATACGTGCGCGGGTTCGCGGGCGTCCGGGAAGGCGTCGGGGTAGAGCAGCGCGCCCGCGCCGACAGCGGGCAGCCCGCCGATGTCCAACTCGCCCGGCCGGTCCACGGCCGGCTCGGTGAGGCGCGTACGGGAGTCGGCGTACCGGGCCCAGTAGACTTCCTTGCGCCGGGCGTCGGTCGCCACGACGAAAGGCCCGTCGGCGATGGAGCGGTCGGCCGCGTAGGCGAGCCCGTCCAGCGTGCACAGGCCGTGCACGGGAACGCCGAGCGCGAGCCCGAACGTGTCGGCGGTCATCAGGCCGACTCTGAGCCCGGTGTACGGGCCGGGGCCCACCCCGACAACGATGCCGGTGACGGCGTCGAGGCGCAGCCCGGCCTCGGTGAGCACCCGGTCGACGGCCGGCAGGAGCAGTTCGCCGTGCCGGCGCGCGTCCACCTGGCTGGAGGCGGCGACGACGGACGTCCCGTCGTGCAGCGCGACGGTGACGGCGGGAGTGGCGGTATCCAGAGCGAGCAAGAGCACGCGAACAGCCTACGGCGCCCGGGCCCGGCGCACGGCCGCCTCAATCCGGCGGGCTCTTCCTGCTAACGTCATACCGGGCCATAAAGAACAAATGCCGCACTTGCTGCTGAGTCGCGTCGAGTCGCATCGAGCCGCAGCGGTAGCCGGTAGCCGTAGTCGTACGAGAGGTGGGCACTCAAGGTGGTTCGGACCAGCTCGGGAATCGTGGCCGGGCTCACCGCGACGGCGCTGGCCGTGATCGGCTTCCTCACCTACCAGGCGTCGGCGTCCGCACCGAGCGACCTGAGCACGCCGCGGGCCACCGAGTCCTTGCCGGCCACGGCCACCGCGTCGAAGGCCCCGCGGGACAGGAAGCACCCGACGGCGCTGCCCGCCGGGTCGGGCACCAGCCGGCGCGTCGTCTACTCGCTGGACGACGACCGGGTGTGGCTGGTCGAGCAGGACGACCGGGTCAGACGGACGTTCCGGGTCAGCCCCGGCACGGTGGACCCGCCGCCCGGCCGGTACGTCGTCACGTCACGCTCCGGCACGATCGTCGGCTCGGACGGGGTGGCCGTCGAACACGTGGTCCGCTTCGCCAGCCTGAACGGCATCGCTATCGGCTTCAGCGCCGCGGCGGACGGCTCGGCCACACCCCCCGACCCCACCAAGAAACTGGGCGGAATCCGCGAGTCCAAAGAGTCCGGCACAGCTACGTGGGACTTCGCCACCATCGGCACGAGGGTCGTGGTCATCAAGTAGTCCGGGTAGCGGCGCGACCAGCCACGACGCACCCGCGCAGAACCGGCCGCCCCATCAGTGGTGACTGGGGCGGCCACTGGGGCGGCCGCTGGGGCAGGCAAGGCCCACGCGCCTGCCAACGGCTATGAGGCCGTCGACGTGCAGCTCAGTCGGCGGTCCGGGCCCAGCCGGCGTTCCGGGCCCGTCAGGGTGAGGTGGGTGGTGTGGTGGGTGGCCGTGCTGGATGTGGCTACGCGCAGTTCCAGCGCGCCCGGTTCCACGATGCGCCGGCCCGTGCGGTCGGTGAACGCCGACAGGTCCGGGTGGAAGCGGAACGTGACCCGGCGGGACTCCCCGGGGGTCAGGGTCAGGCGGTGGTAGCCGATGAGGCGGACGTCCGGGCGGGTCACCCGGGCCACCGGGTCGTGCAGGTAGAGCTGGACGACCTCCGTGCCTTCGCGGGCGCCCGTGTTGCGGACCGTGACCGACACGTCGTACGGCTCGTCCGTGGTGATCTCCGCCCGGCGGTCCTCCGTGTCCTCCCAGGTGAAGTCCGTGTAGCCGAGGCCGTGGCCGAAGGGGTGCAGCGGGGTCGGGTCGAGGTTGCTGACCTCGCCGGCCAGTCCCAGCGGGGGCTGGAGGTAGGTCCACGGCTGGCCTCCGGGGGCCTGTGGGACGCTCACCGGGAGCCTGCCGGAGGGGTTCACGCGGCCCGACAGGACGCCTGACACCGCCGGGCCGCCCTCCTCGCCCGGGAAGAACGCCTGAATCGTGGCGGCCAGCCGGTCGTGCCAGCGGCCCAGCGCGTACGGGCGGCCGGTGAGCAGCACCAGGACGACCGGGGTGTCCGTCGCCGTGAGAGCGTCCAGCAACTCGGCCTGGACGCCCGGCAGTTGCAGGTCCGCCACGTCGCAGCCCTCGCCCGAGGTGCCCCGGCCGAAGAGGCCCGCCCGGTCGCCCAGCACGGCCACGCAGACGTCCGCCTCGGTGGAGCGCGCGACGGCCTCCTCGAAGCCGGCGGTGTCCGGGTCGGTGGTGTCGCAGCCCTCGGTGAAGGTGATCTTGGCGTCGGGGAGTTCCGTGCGGAGGGACTCCAGGAGCGTGGGGATCTCGACGCCCATCGGCAGGTCGGGGTGGTTGATGCCCACGTGTGACGGGAACGAGTAGCAGCCCAGCATCGCCAGGGCGTCGGACGCGCGCGGGCCGACCACGGCTATGCGGGTGTCGGGAGCGAGGGGCAGCAGGCCGTCCGGGTTGGAGAGCAGGACCACGGACTCCTCGGCCAGGCGGCGGGCCAGCACGCGGTTCGCCGTCGAGTCGAGGTCGATGGGGCGCGTGGGCTCCGGGGACCAGTCCTCGTCCAGCAGGCCCAGTTCGCACTTCTGGCGCAGGACCCGGGTCGCCGCCCGGTCCACCAGGGACTCCGGGATGTCGCCGGCCCGTACCGCCTCGACCAGCGGGTCGCCGTAGCAGCGCAGTGTCGGCAGTTCGACGTCCACGCCCGCGGCCAGCGCCGCGTGGGCGGCCTCCGCCTTCGTGCCCGCGACCCGGTGCAGGGTCTCCAGGAAGCCGATGGCGAAGTAGTCGGCGACGACCGTGCCGGTGAACTTCCACCGGTCCCTCAGGAGTTCGGTGAGCAGGCCCGGGTCCGCGGTGGCGGGCACGCCGTCCGTGTCCGTGTACGCGGCCATCACCGAGCGGGCCCCGCCCTCACGCAGCGCGAACTCGAACGGGGGCAGCGTGATGTCGGCGAACTCGCGCACCCCGGCCCGTACGGGGGCGAGGTTGCGGGCGCCCGCCGAGGACGCGTACCCCGCGAAGTGCTTGAGCGTGGCGACGATCCCGGCGGACTCCAGGCCGCGGACGTAGGCCGCGCCGATCGTGCCGACGAGGTAGGGGTCCTCGCCGATGGTCTCCTCGACCCTGCCCCACCGCAGGTCCCGTACGACGTCCAGGACGGGGGCCAGGCCCTGGTGGACGCCGACGGAGGCGAGGTCGTGGCCGATCCGGGCGGCCATCTCCTCGATCAGCGCCGGGTCGAACGAGGCGCCCCAGGCCAGCGGGACCGGGTACGCGGTGGCGCCCCACGCGGTGAAGCCGGCCAGGCACTCCTCGTGGGCGACCGCCGGGATGCCGAAGCGGCCCGCCTCGCTGATCCGGCGCTGGGCGCGGGCAAGGGCCTGCGCGCCCAGCGCCGGGTCCACCGGGGCGGTGCCGAACGAGCGGGTGAGCTGGCCCAGGCCGTGGGTGATCAGCTCGTCCCAGTCGTACTCCGCCGTCATGTCGTGCTGGTGCGGGGCGACTCCGCCGCCGTCCGTGTCGGCGCCCACCCACACGCCGTACAGCTGGGCGGTCTTCTCCTCCAGGGTCATCCGGGCGAGCAGGTCGTCGACCCGGGCCTCGGCGGGCAGGGCGGGATCACGCCAAGGGGCGGTGGTCATGGAACTCCTGTCAGGGGCGAAGGCGGTGGCGGACGTGTCGGGGGCCGGGTCCGCGGCGGAGTCGAGTGGGTTCACTTTCCGCCCACGCCCATCAGGCCGCCGACCAGTGCGCGGCGGGCCACCAGGTAGACGACGAAGATCGGGATGCCGGAGAGGACGACCGAGGCCAGCAGGGCGGGGATGTTCACGCCGAACTGGCTGACGTAGTTGAAGAGCCCGAGGGTGAGGACGCGCGGGCCGTCGGACTGGGTGAAGATCAGCGGGAAGAGGAAGCCGTTCCAGGCCTGCAGCGCCGCGTAGATGACGACCGTGCTGATACCGCCCCTGGCCATCGGGATGGCCAGCTGGAACAGCATCCGCTGCGGCGAGGCACCGTCCAGGGCCATCGCCTCGTACAGCTCCTCCGAGACGTCCCGCAGGGTGCCCACGAGGACGAGCACCGAGACCGGCATCGCGAAGGCCGCCGTCGGCAGGATGACCGCCAGCAGGCTGTCGTACAGGTCGAGTTTGGCGATCAGGAGGTAGAGGGGGACCACGACCGCCTGGGCCGGGATCGCCACCCCGAGGAGGAAGACCCGGAAGGCCAGGCCCGACCAGCGGTCGCGGGTGCGGACGGCGACGTACGCGAGCGGGACGCACAGGACGAGGACGATGCCCACGACCGCGACGGCCACGATCACGGTGTTGCTCAGCAGGTGGCCGAACCCGCTGTTCAGGACGGTGTTGTAGTTGTCGAGCGTCGGACTCGTGGGCGGCCTCAGCGGGTTGCCGCTGAGTGCCTTGTCCTGGCTGGTGAGCGAGGCCGACAGCATCGCGTAGATCGGGATGATGACGATCACGAGCCAGACGAGCGAGCCCAGGCCCGCGAGCGGGTTGGGGCGCTTCGTCCAGTGCCGGCGGCGGCGCGGCGGGGGCGGTCCCGTGGGGTCCCCGCCGGTCTTCTCGGGACGCGGCGGACGGGGGTGCGGACGTGGCAACGTATCGTGTGACACTCCGTCACATCCCTTCGCGGGTACTACGCATGCGGCCGAAGCCCGTCAGGCGTACGAGGATCAGGGACAGGCCCGTGGCGATCACCACCAGGAACGACGCGATGGCGCTCGCGTAGCCGAAGTCGTAGCTCTTGAAGCCCGCCTCGTACATCAGGTACGGCAGGATCGCCGTGTCGGTGCCGGGCCCGCCCTTGGTGAGGATCAGCACGGTCTCGAAGTACGTGAGCGTGCCGACGACCATCAGGACCGTGGACGTCGTCATGGTGTTGCGCAGCTGCGGCAGCGTCACCGAGTAGAACTGGCGGTAGCGGCCCGCCCCGTCGATCGACGCGGCCTGGTAGAGGACCTCGGGTATCTGACGGGCCCCGCCCTGGTAGAGCAGGGTGTGGAAGGGGATGAACTGCCAGGCGCCGACGAAGACGATCGCGAGGAACGCGCCGTTCGAGGAGCCGAGGATGTTCTTCTGGATGACGCCGAAGTTCGGGTCGAGCAGGGAGTAGAAGAGCAGCGCGATCGCCGTCGAGGACAGCAGGAACGGGACGAAGAAGATCGCGGACAGCACCGCCCGGTTGCGCTGACGGCCCGCCGCCCAGACGCCGAGCAGCACGGAGATCACCGTCTGGAAGACCCAGCTCACGACCGTCAGCAGGACGGTCAGCCACAGGGACTGGACCATCCGGTCGTCGTCGAACATCTTCTGCCAGTTGTCGAGACCGACGAGCTTCGGGTCGCCCAGGCCGTCCCAGCTGGTGAAGGAGAGATAGAAGGCCAGGCCCAGCGGGACCACGGCGAAGAACGCGAAGAAGAGGACACCGGGCAGCGCCCAGGCGGCGTGCGGGCGGCCGACCGTGGACGCCTTGCCCGCCCCGGACGGCCTGTACTTCAGCGGCCTGCCCGACCCGCCGGACCCGCCCGGCGTGCCGTTCTCCCCGGCGGGGCTTCCCGCCGGGGTCTTCGTGGGGGTCGGTGCGCTCACTTCAGCTCCTTGAGCGCCGAGACGAAGTCGCTCGGCGAGGACTTGCCGACGAACAGCTTGTTGATCTCGGTGAGCATCGGCGTCGAGACGGTCGAACCGACCGCCTGGTCCCAGGAGAGCGTGAAGGCCGGCGCCCTCTCGACCATCTCGTACTGGAACTTGGCGAACTCCGGGTTGGGCGAGGCGTCGAGGAGCTTGGCCGCGCCCGCGGTCGTGGGTACGTCACCGTTGGCGACCAGCGCCTTGGCGTACCTCTCCGAGGCGCAGTCCTTCAGGAAGGCGACCGCGGCGTCCTTGTTCTTCGCACGGGCGTTGATGGACCAGTAGTTGGTGGGGTTGCCGACGACGTTGCGGACGTCACCGGTGCCGCCCTCGACCGTGGGGAACGCACACCAGCCCAGGTTCTTCTTCGCGAAGTCCGGGAACTTGCCGAGCTGCGTCGAGTACTCCCACGAACCCATCAGGTGCATCGCGGCCTTGCCCTTGGCGAAGACCGCCGGGGCGCCGCCGTTGGTGTACGACACCGAGCTGAACTTCGAGCCGAAGACGCCGTCGTCGATGAGCTCCTTGACCGTCTCGGCGGCCTTGAGGACGGCCGGGTCGCCCCAGCCGGACGCGTCGCCCTCCTGGATCTTCGCGAAGACCTGCGGTCCGCCGATGCGGTCGACGAGGTACTCCAGCCACATCAGCTCGGGCCAGATGTCCGCGCCGCCGAGCGCGAACGGGGTGATCTTCGCGGCCTTCAGCTTGGCGTTGATGTCCTGCAACTCGGCCCAGGTGGTGGGCGGCTGGAGCTTGTGCTCGGTGAAGACCGACTTGTTGTAGAAGAGGATGACCGGCTGCATGCCGCGCATCGGTATGCCGTACTGCCGGCCGCCGAGGCCGCCCGCCGCGAGCACCGAGGGGAGGAAGCCCGACTTCAGGATCGGGTCGCCCTCGATGGTGTCGGTCAGGTCGACGAGCTGCTTGGCGTCCTGGTAGGCCTTGATGGAGCCGCCGCCCCAGTTGTAGAAGATGTCGGGGGCGCTCGGGGAACCCATCGCCGTACGGAGCTTGGCCGGGTACTCGGCGCCCGGAATCCGCTCCAGCTTCACCTTGCCCTTGGTGGACTTGGCGACCGCCGACTTGTTGAAACGGTCGACGGCCGCCTGCTGGACCTTCACCGCGTCGTCCCCGTACACGAAGGCGGTGAGCGTGCTGCTGCCCCCGCCGGCACCGTCACTGGAGCCGCAGGCGGTGAGTCCGGTGGTGAGCAGGGTGGTGGCGCCGGCGCCCAGGATCCAGCGCCTGCTGAAGGTACGGCTGCTCAGGGCGCCGGTCGCGCCGCCGCTCGTGCCTCCGTCCGCGCCGCCGCTCGCGCCTCCGCCTGTGGGCTGCCCGCCATTGGACCGCCCGTTGATCGACTCCATGACAGAACCTCTTCTTTTCCGGCTCACTCGCCTTCGGGGGCGCCGGGACCCGGGCCGGGAAACACGGGCGCGCTCGGCCGTCCCCGGGCCACGGCGCGCACGTACGTCCCGACCCGGGCGGGCCTCTGTGGCTCGCTCGCGTCACGAATGTTTCGGATGTAATTCCGAATGTTCCGGGAACGTATGGCGGTCGAGGGGGTTCGTCAAGAGGTTGCGCAGGGATACGATCCGGTTCATGACTCGCCCGAATCCCGCTGTAGCCCAGTCAGCGACGCTCGCCGAGATCGCCCGCGAGGCCGGAGTCTCGGCTCCGACTGTTTCGAAGGTGCTCAACGGCCGTGCCGATGTGGCCCCGTCGACCCGTACCCGGGTCGAGGACCTGCTGCGCCACCACGGCTATCGGCGCCGCCGGGCCGAGGCGTCCCGCTCGCCGCTCATCGACCTCGTCTTCCACGAACTGGAGAGCGCGTGGGCGATGGAGGTCATCCGGGGCGTGGAGAACGTGGCGCGGGACGAGGGGCTGAGCGTCGTCCTGTCCGAGAGCGCGGGCCGGCTCACCCCCGGGCGCACCTGGGCCGACCAGGTCGCCGCGCGCCGCCCGCACGGTGTCGTGCTCGTCCTCAGCGGGCTCGACGAGTCCCAGCGGGCGCTGCTGACCAGCCGCTCCATCCCGTTCGTGGTGGTCGACCCGGCGGGCGCCCCCGGCGACGACGTGCCGTCCGTAGGCGCCACCAACTGGCAGGGCGGGCTTGCCGCGACCCGTCATCTGGCGGAGCTCGGCCACCGGCGCATCGGCGTGATCAGCGGGCCCTCGCGGATGATGTGCAGCCGGGCCCGGCTCGACGGGTACCGGGCGGCGCTGGACACGGCCGGGCTGCCGGTCGATCCGACGCTCGTACGGTCCGGCGACTTCCACCACGACACCGGCTACCGGGCCGGGCTCGAACTGCTGAAGCTGCCGGACCGCCCGACCGCGGTGTTCGCGGGCAACGACCTCCAGGCCCTCGGCCTGTACGAGGCCGCCCGCGAGCTGGGCCTGCGCATCCCGGAGGACCTCAGCATCGTCGGCTTCGACGACCTGCCGGTGGCCCGCTGGGTCGGCCCGCCGCTCACCACCGTGCGCCAGCCGCTCACGGAGATGGCCGAGGCGGCGGCCCGGCTCGTCCTGGACCTCGGCCGCTCGGAACGTCCCTCGACGGCCACCAGGGTGGAACTGGCGACGAGCCTGGTGGTCAGGAGCAGCACGGCGCCGCCGCCGGCGTAGCAGAACTTCGAAACTTTCGAAATGCTTTCGGAACCTTCTGACCGGTCTGCCTTGGCGACGTCTGAGAAAACTCAACGAAATCTGAGAGTTTCCGAAGTAAAGCCGGGAAGTGGTTCCTCCTGGTAATAATTCGGACTTATGTTCTCCCTGTGAGCGGAGAAGACGAACACGGGGGCGGGGACGGGGACGCCGCGATACGCGGCGAGGGCCGGCGGGGGAGATGGCCGGGACGGCCGAGGTGGTCGGGGTGGTCGGGCCGGTCACGGTGGTTCAAGGCGGCGGGCATCGCCGTCGGCTGCGCGCTCGTCGCCTCGGTGGCCGGCGCGGCATGGGCCTATTGGCATCTGAACCAGAACATCAAGAGCGTCGACATCGACAGCGCGCTCGGCGACGACCGGCCGCCCAGGGCGATGACGACGCCGACGAGCCCCGAGTCGGCCTCCGCGAGCCCGCTGCCCAGCGGTGCGCTCAACATCCTGGTCCTCGGCTCGGACTCGCGGAACGGCGAGCGCAACAAGGACCTCGGCGGCGGCAGCAGTGAGGGAGCCCGTTCCGACACGGCGATGATCGTCCACGTCGACGAGGGCCGTTCGGAGGCGACCGTGGTGAGCATCCCGCGCGACACCCTCGTCACGCGCCCGTCCTGCCCGCTGCCCTCGGGCGGCTCGACGTCGATCGCGTACGGCGCGATGTTCAACAGCGCCTACTCGGTCGGCGGGCCCGTCTGCGCCGTCAAGACGGTGGAGACCATGACGAACGTCCGCATGGACCACTACATCGAGATCGACTTCGCCGGATTCGCCGACCTGGTGGACGCGTTGGGCGGGGTCACGGTGACGACGGACGAGGACATCTCCGACGAGGACAGCCACCTCGAACTGGAGGCGGGCACCCACCACCTCGACGGCAAGGACGCCCTCGCCCTCGCCCGTACCCGGCACGGCATAGGCGACGGCAGCGACCTCGGCCGCATAGGCCTCCAGCAGAAACTGGTGAAGGGGCTCCTCGACCAGGTCTCCTCCACCAACCTCCTCACCAGCCCCACCCGCCTCTACGGCGTCGCCGACGCCCTCACCAGCAGCCTCACCACGGACACCGGCCTGAACTCCCTGACCGAGCTGATGGGTCTCGGCCAGAGCCTGAAGTCCCTCTCCTCCACGGGCACCGAGACCGTGACGATGCCGGTGGTGCCCGCCCCGTCCGACCCCAACCGGGTGGTGGCGGACGAGCCGGAGGCGGGGGAGCTCTGGGAGTCGCTGAAGTGAGGCCCGAGGTGAGGCCTTAGGGGCGGGTTGAGGGGCAGGGGCGCGGCGCCTTCGCGGGGCGGTAGCCCGAACGCCGCATCCGCCGAGACCCCGGACCGCCGCCGTGGCACGGTGGCTCTACCTGTCGCCACCATCGGACCCCGGAGCCCCGCCATGGCTGATCTGCAGGACGAACTGCACACCACCGCAGAGGTCGGCGAGCTGGACCCCGAGCGCCTGAACGAGTTCGAGCCGCTCGTCTCCGAGGCCGTGGCCGGGGTCACGAGCAGGGTCGGCGACGAGCGGGCCAACAGCACCGGTGCGGGTGCGGGCGCGGGTGCCGACACGGGTGCCGAGGCCGACGTCGTTGCCGGTGTCGGTGCCGGTGCCGGTGGCGACCCCCTGGCCCGTGCTCACGACCTCCTCGCCGCCCACCCCGTCGCGGACGGCTACAGCGGTATCGCCTGGGCCCTGCGGCACCTCTCGTGGTACGACCTCGAACTCGGCGACAACTCGGTCGACACGGACGTGCCCAGGCTGCGAGAGGGGCACGTAGGGGCGATGTTCTGGTCGCTGCACCTGCCCGAGGGGCTCGTCGGCGAGCGGGCCGTCGGGGCGACGCTGGAGCAGCTCGACCTGGTGAAGACCGTGGTGGAGGCGCATCCGGAGGGGCTGCGCCTGGCGCACAGCGCGGCGCAGGCCACGGACGCCGTCAACTGCGGCCGGGTCGCCGTGCTGCTCGGCCCGGCGGGCGCGGCGGCGCTGGACGACTCCCTGGGCATCCTGCGCTCGCTGCACGCCCTCGGCCTGCGCGTCCTCACCCTGTCCGGAGCGTCCTGGGCCGGCGAGAGGGGACTGACCCGGTTCGGCGAGGAGGTCGTGCGCGAGATGAACCGCGTCGGCGTCCTCGCCGACCTCTCCGGCGCCTCGGACGCGACCGTCCGCCGGACCCTGGTCATCTCCAAGGCCCCGGTCATGTGCACCCGATCCGCCGCCCGCGCCCTGCGCCCGCACCCGGCGAACCTCCCCGACGACGTACTCGTCCAACTCGGCGCCGCCAAGGGCCTGTGCCTGGTCCCGCTGACCGCCGAGCAGACGGGCCCCACCGTCCGGGACGTGGCCGACCACCTCGACCACGTACGGGAGCTCGCGGGGCCCGAGTGCGTCGGCCTCTCGGGGACGTACGACTCCGGGGCCGCGCACCCGCGGGACCTGCCCGACGCCTCGGGCTATCCCCGCCTGGTCGCCGAACTCCTCGGCCGGGGCTGGTCCGAGACCGACCTGGCACAGCTCACCTGGGGCAACGTCCAACGCGTCCTGCGCACCGTGGACTTCACGGCACGCGCCGCCCAGCTGCGCCGCGAGCCGTCCACGGCGAGGATCGCGGAACTCGACGGATAGAGACAGCGCGGAGTTCAGCCGGCGCAGAGGCAGAACGGGTGGCCGGCCGGGTCCGCGTACACCCGCCAGGTCCGCTTCCGGTCGTCCGCTTCGAGCACCTTCGCGCCCAGCGCCAGGACCTCCTTCTCCGCCGCGTCCAGGTCCTCGACCGTCAGGTCCAGATGGAGCTGCTGGGAGGCGTCAGGCGAGGGCCACTTCGGGGGTACGTGGCCGGGGGCCGCCTGGAAGGCCAGCGTCCCGCCCGCCGGCAGCCGCAGGTCGATCCAGTCGGCCTCCTCCTCGATGGTGCCGCCGAGCATCCCGGCGTAGAACGCGGCGAGCGCGCGCGGGTCGGGACAGTCCAGGACGACGGCACCCAGCTTGGCGAGAGCCATGGCTCTTCCTCCTCGGTTCGTTACCGCTTGATCGGGTCGGATCGGGTCGGATCGGGTCGGATCGGGTCGGATCTGGTCAGGCCGTCGGGCGGCCCATCGCCCGGTACGTCCAGCCCGCCGACCGCCACACGGCCGGGTCGAGCGCGTTGCGGCCGTCCAGTACGACACGGTCCGTGGCGACCTCGCCGAGCGACGCCGGGTCCAGCTCGCGGAACTCGCGCCACTCGGTGAGGTGCAGGACGGCGTGCGCCCCGCGAACGGCGTCCACCGCCGTCTCCGCGTACCCCAGCGTCGGGAAGAGGCGTCGCGCGTTGTCCATGCCCTTGGGGTCGTAGACGGTGACCTGGCCGCCCTGCAGATGGATCTGTCCCGCGACGTTCAGTGCGGGCGAGTCCCGGACGTCGTCCGAGTCCGGCTTGAACGTCGCGCCGAGCACGGCGATCCGCTTCCCGAGGAAGGAACTTCCGCCCAGCGCCTCACGCGTCATCTCCACCATCTGGCCGCGCCGCCGCATGTTGATGGAGTCGATCTCGCGCAGGAAGGTGAGCGCCTGGTCGGCGCCCAGCTCGCCCGCGCGGGCCATGAACGCGCGGATGTCCTTGGGCAGACAGCCACCGCCGAAGCCGATGCCGGCGCGCAGGAATTTCTTGCCGATCCGGTCGTCGTGCCCGATGGCCTCGGCGAGCCGCACGACGTCGCCGCCGCCGGCCTCGCAGACCTCGGCCATCGCGTTGATGAACGAGATCTTGGTGGCGAGGAAGGAGTTCGCGGCGGTCTTCACCAGCTCGGCGGTCGGGAAGTCGGTCACCACGAAGGGCGAGCCCTCGGCCAGCGGGGTCGCGTACACCTCGCGCAGCGTCTTCTCGGCGCGCTCGCTGCGGACCCCGACGACGATGCGGTCGGGGTGCAGGGTGTCCTGGACGGCGAAGCCCTCACGCAGGAACTCCGGGTTCCAGGCCAGTTCGACGGCGTCGCCCGCGGGGGCGAGGCCGGTGAGCGTGCGGGCCAGCCGGTCGGCCGAACCGACGGGCACGGTGGACTTGCCGACGACCAGGGCGGGGCCCGTGAGGTGGGGCGCGAGCGAGGCGAAGGCGGCGTCGACGTACGACATGTCGCAGGCGTACTCGCCGTGCTTCTGCGGGGTGTTCACACAGACGAAGTGGACGTCGCCGAACTCCGCGACCTCCGCCCAGTCCATGGTGAACCGCAGCCGCCCGCTGGCTCCCTCGATCCCGGCGACGTGCTTGCGCAGCAGTTCCTCCAGGCCGGGCTCGTACATCGGGACCTCGCCCCGCTGGAGCATCTCGACCTTCTCGGGCACCACGTCAAGGCCCAGTACCTCGAACCCGAGTTCGGCCATGGCGGCGGCATGCGTGGCGCCGAGGTAGCCGGTACCGATCACGGTGATCTTGAGGGCCATGGGTGCTCCAGTGGGTCGGATGACGTACGCCGGGAGTACGCCTTCGGCGCGCTGACAGAGCATAGTCGGGGCGTGTTCGAGCCCTTCACCGGGCAGATTCCCCGTGGCCTTTTCCTCCTGTCGCCAAGCTCACGTACCAGTCGTGGGGAAGGGCCCCTAAAATTCAGGTTACTTAACGGTAATTAGCGTCAGTATCGTCAGCATCACTGCGTCTTTGGAGCGTGAAGACCTTGGCCGGATCGGCTGATTTCGACCTGTACCGCCCGGCCGAGGAGCACGACATGCTCCGGGACGCGATCCGCTCACTGGCCGAGGCGAAGATCGCGCCGCACGCCGCGGCGGTGGACGAGGAGGCGCGCTTCCCCCGGGAGGCCCTGGACGCCCTGGTCCTGGCCGACCTGCACGCCGTACACGTACCGGAGTCGTACGGGGGCGCCGGCGCGGACGCCCTGGCGACGGTCATCGTGATCGAGGAGGTGGCGCGGGTCTGCGCGTCCTCGTCCCTGATCCCCGCGGTGAACAAGCTCGGCTCGCTGCCCGTGATCCTCGC
Organism: Streptomyces aurantiacus; assembly: GCF_001418335.1. Classification (GTDB taxonomy): domain Bacteria; phylum Actinomycetota; class Actinomycetes; order Streptomycetales; family Streptomycetaceae; genus Streptomyces; species Streptomyces aurantiacus. The sequence goes on from NZ_LIPP01000225.1 coordinate 20,292, forward strand.
GGGCTCCGAGGACCTGAAGAAGAAGTACCTGGCGCCGCTGGCCAAGGGCGACGGGATGTTCTCGTACTGCCTCTCCGAGCCGGACGCCGGCTCGGACGCGGCCGGCATGAAGACGCGGGCCGTCCGGGACGGCGACTCCTACGTCCTGAACGGCGTGAAGCGCTGGATCACCAACGCGGGCGAGTCGGAGTACTACACGGTGATGGCCGTGACCGACCCGACGAAGCGCTCGAAGGGGATCTCGGCGTTCGTCGTGGAGAAGTCCGACGAGGGTGTCTCGTTCGGCGCCCCGGAGCGCAAACTCGGCATCAAGGGCAGCCCGACCCGCGAGGTCTACCTCGACAACGTGCGCATCCCCGCCGACCGCATCATCGGCGCCGAGGGCACGGGCTTCGCCACCGCGATGCGGACCCTGGACCACACCCGCATCACCATCGCCGCGCAGGCGCTCGGTATCGCGCAGGGCGCCCTCGACTACGCCAAGGGGTACGTCAAGGAGCGCAAGCAGTTCGGCAAGCCGATCGGTGACTTCCAGGGCATCCAGTTCATGCTGGCCGACATGGCCATGAAGATCGAGGCCGCCCGCCAGCTGACGTACGCGGCGGCGGCCACGTCCCAGCGCGTCGCCGCCGGAAGCAAAGAAGAAGGCCTCACCTTCCAGGGCGCGGCGGCCAAGTGCTTCGCCTCCGACGTCGCCATGGAGGTCACCACGGACGCCGTCCAGCTCCTCGGCGGCTACGGCTACACCCGTGACTACCCGGTCGAACGCATGATGCGCGACGCCAAGATCACCCAGATTTACGAGGGTACGAATCAAGTCCAGCGGATCGTGATGGCCCGCAACCTTCCCAAGTAGGCGGTCCAGGCCGGCTCAGTGTGCGGGCGTGCCCGCCGTGCCCGTACCCGCCGTCCCCGTACCCGCCGTCCCCGTACCCGCCGTCCCCGTGCCGCCCGTCGCCCCCGTCGGGAACTCCTCGACGCCGAGTACCCGCAGCAGCTCCAGCCGCTCGCGGGCCTCGGCGTCGGCCGGGGTGAGCACCAGCAGCTGCTGGCCCTGGTCGGGCGTGACCAGGGTTTCGCAGTCCATCCGCAGGCGGCCCACCCGCGGGTGCAGGAAGGTCTTGTGGTCGGCGCGCCGGACCGCCACCTCGTGCTCGGCCCAGAGCCCGCGGAACTCGTCGCTCGCAGCCCGCAACCGGTCGACGAGTCCGGCGACCGCGGGATCACCGGACCGGCGGCCGGCGACCGCGCGCAGGTCGGCCACGAGCGTGCGGGCGTGGTGGTCCTGCTCCTCGGGCGGGTGGAGCGCGCGAGTGGCGGGGTCGGTGAAATGGCGGTGGACGGCGTAGCGCCGGTCGCCCGACCAGCCGGTGTGGTCGCCCATCAGCAGGATCGACGCCCGGTTCTGGGCGAGGATCTCGCCGAGGTCGCTCAGCACCAGGGCCGGGGTGTCGCCGAGCAGGTCGAGCATGCGGATCAGGCCCGCCCGGGCCAGCCGGGCCACCCCGTCGGCGGGCGGTGGCCGATGGCCTGCCAGGTGGAACAGGTGGTCGCACTCGTCGTCGGACAGCCGCAACGCCCGGGCCAGCGCCCCCAGCAGCTGGGTCGAGGGCTGACTGCTGCGGCCCTGCTCAAGGCGTACGACGTAGTCCACCGACATCCCGGCCAGCATGGCCACCTCTTCCCTGCGCAGACCGCTGGTGCGGCGGCGGGGGCCGTCGGTGATGCCGACCTCGGCCGGACGGATGGCCTCGCGGCGGCGGCGCAGGAAGTCGGCGAGCTGGTCACGTTCCATGGCTCCATGGTCCCTCGCCGGGACGGGCCGAGCCAGGGAGCGGCTCTCCCATGATGAACGCTCCGCTCCCGCACGGCGCGGCGCGGGCGCAAGGTGGAGGAGAGAGCGACGACGAAGGAGAACGCCATGCAGACACGAACCCTGGGCAGCACAGGACCGGCCGTTTCCGCGCTGGGCCTGGGCGCGATGGGCATGTCGGACGCCTACGGAGCGACCGACCGCACGGAGAGCATCGCCACCGTGCACGCCGCGCTGGAGGCCGGCGTCACCCTCGTGGACACGGGCGACTTCTACGCCATGGGCCACAACGAGCTGCTGCTCGCCGAGGCGCTGCGCGGCCGGGACCGGGACAGCTACCAGCTGAGCGTCAAGTTCGGCGCGCTGCGGGGGCCGGGCGCGGAGTGGGGCGGGACCGACGGCCGTCCCGAGGCGGTGAAGAACTTCCTGGCCTACTCGCTGACCCGGCTGGGCACCGACCACATCGACATCTACCGGCCCGCCCGGCTGGACCCGGCCGTACCGATCGAGGAGACGGTGGGCGCGATCAAGGAGATGGTCGACGCCGGACACGTACGGCACATCGGCCTCTCGGAGGTCGACGCGGCGACGATCCGCCGGGCGCACGCCGTGCATCCGATCGCCGACCTGCAGATCGAGTACTCGCTGATCTCCCGCGCGGTGGAGGCGGACGTGCTGCCCACGCTGCGGGAACTCGGCATCGGCATGACCGCGTACGGCGTCCTCAGCCGCGGCCTCATCTCCGGGCACTGGACGGCCGGGCGCAGCACCGGCTCCGGCGACCTGCGCAGCCACAGTCCCCGGTTCTCCGGTGAGAACGTCGCACACAACCTCACCCTCGTGGAGGCGCTGCGCCGGATCGCCGGGGCGAAGGGCTGCACCGTCGCCCAGTTGGCCATCGCCTGGGTGGCCGCGCAGGGCGAGGACATCGTGCCGCTGGTCGGTGCCCGTACCCGCGAGCGGCTGGCCGAGGCGCTGCCCGCGGCGGAGGTGCACCTCACCGCGGACGACCTCGCCGAGATCGAGAAGGCGGTGCCGCCGGGCTCGGCACGCGGCGACCGGTACCCGGCCGCGTTCATGTCCGGCCTCGGCGTGGGGAACTGAGGCCAATTCCAACGGCTCAGGGGGAGGCCCCCGGCACCGACCGCGGTGCCGGGGGCCTCCCCCTGGGGCGTCACATGTGTCAATACATGTGTCAGTACATGTGTCAGTTGCCCGACACCGTCACCTTCTCGTCGTTCTTCAGCTGGTTCACCAGGGTCTTGACCTTGGCGGTGT
>NZ_LIPP01000226.1 GCF_001418335.1 Streptomyces aurantiacus
CCGTACTCGCAGCAGCAGTGGTACACCCGCGACAGCTCGGTCGGCGGCTGGGCCAACGCCGTGTGGAACATGGTGTTCTCCGGCGTCGAGGGCGCACCCGCGCAGACCTTCCCGAACCCGCCGTACACGACGCTCGACACGACCCCCGTCTCGCGCGAGAAGCCCTTCCTGTACCTGGACGGCAGCGAGTACCGCGTCTTCCTGCCGGAGAAGCGGACCAACGCACGCGGTGTCACCTGGGGCAACGGCACCCCGAGGGGTACGTCCCTGCCGCTGTCGCAGTTCTACGTCGCGAAGCCCGGTGTGTCGGCGGCCACCCTCAACCAGGCGCTCACCGAGGGTCTCCACCTCCTGCTGACGCCCGGCATCTACCATCTCGACCAGGCCGTCCAGGTGAACCGGGCCAACTCCGTCGTCCTCGGCCTGGGTTACGCGACCCTCATCCCGGACAACGGTGTCACGGCCCTCAAGGTCGCCGACGTCGACGGTGTGCGGCTGGCCGGATTCCTCATCGACGCCGGCCAGGTCAACTCCGCCACGCTGCTCGAAGTCGGCCCGCAGGGCGCGACGCAGGACCACTCCGCCAACCCGACCACCGTGCAGGACGTGTTCGTCCGCATCGGCGGTGCGGGCGCGGGCAAGGCCACCACCAGCATCGTGGTCAACAGCCGGCACACCATCGTCGACCACACCTGGGTGTGGCGTGCCGACCACGGCACCGGGGTCGGCTGGGAGACCAACCGGGCGGACTACGGCGTCGTCGTGAACGGCGACGACGTCCTGGCCACAGGGCTGTTCGTGGAGCACTTCAACAAGTACGACGTGCAGTGGTTCGGTCAGCGGGGCCGCACCATCTTCTTCCAGAACGAGAAGGCCTACGACGCCCCGAACCAGGCCGCCATCCAGAACGGCTCCCTGAGGGGATACGCCGCGTACAAGGTGGGCGACTCCGTCACCTCCCACGAGGGCTGGGGGCTCGGCAGTTACTGCTTCTACAACGTCGACCCGACGATCATCCAGCACCACGGCTTCGCCGCCCCGAACGTCGGGGGCGTGAAGTTCCACAACATCCTCGTCGTCTCACTCGGCGGGCAGGGTCAGTACGCCCACGTCGTCAACGACATCGGGGCACCCACCTCGGGCACGGACACGGTTCCGTCCACGGTGGTCTCGTACCCCTGAACGGGAATCCGAACGGGACCCTGGACAGGACTCTGACCGGGACCCTGGACGGGAAACCGTCCGTCATTCGTGCCCCGTCCCGTCTCCGCCCTCGATCGGCGGAGACGGGACGGGGCACACCCGTATCTGCCGCCGGCCGGCCCTTGTCCGGAGGGACAGTTCCTCACGGGCGCCGGGAACGTTCGGCGACCGCCCAGGCGGCCTCGATCATGCGGAAGATCTCGTCCACCGCGGCCTCCGGGTCGGCCGCCTCACGGGCCAGCGCATAGGCGTCGATCACGAATCTCGCGATGGTCCGGCTCGCCGTCGCGGTCTGTGACAGTTCGGGATCGGCGGCGATGGCCGCCGCCAGGGTTTCCGCGTGGCGCAGCCTCATCGACTCCTCGTACTTCCGCAGAGCGGGCGATTCGTCGATCATGCGCCAGGTCGGGGCGGCGGCGTCCGCCGTGCAGTGCCGGACCAGGGCGTGGATCTCCCCGCGCAGCGCGGGGATGAGCGGCTCGTGCGGGGTCCGGCCGGTGACCGCCCGTACGAGGCGTTGCTCGAAGTCCTCGTCCTGCTCGAACACCAGGGCCTCTTTGGAGGCGAAGTGGGAGAAGAGCGTGGTGACGGCCACATCGGCCTCGGCGGCCACCTCACGGATGCCCACCGCGTCGTACCCGCGGTCCTGGAAGAGCCGCAGGGCCGTGTCGGCGATCTTCTGACGGGTCGCGGCCTTCTTGCGTTCACGGCGTCCGGGCGGCACGGTCATGGCCCGAGACTACCAGGTACGAACCTGTATCGGCTCCAAAAGACTACCGGTGTCAAAAGACTATCCGTTAGTGCTACGTTTCACCGCATGAAGAAAGTGAGCTTCGCCGAGTTCGGCGGTCCGGATGTCCTGCACCTCATCGATGCCGAGGAGCCCCACGCGGGCCCCGGCCAGATCCGCGTCGCCGTGCGGGCGGCGGGCGTGAACGCCGTCGACTGGAGGCTCCGGGAAGGCCAGAAGCTGACGGCCCATCCGCTGGAGTTGCCCGCCGGAGTCGGGCAGGACGCCGCCGGGGTGGTGGACGAGGTCGGTGCGGGCGTCGAAGGCACCGCGGTCGGCGACCGTGTGTTCGGCGAAGGCGTCGGCACCTATGCCGAGTTCGCCGTGCTGTCGGCCTGGGCCCGGATGCCCGAGGGGCTGACGTTCGAGGAGGCCGCCGGGTACCCCTCCGTGGTGGAGACCGCGCTGCGCATCGTCCGCGAGGTCGGTGTGCGGCCCGGACAGACGCTTCTGGTGAGCGGCGCGGCCGGGGGAGTGGGCTCGGCGGTGCTGCAGATCGCCCGCGACCGCGGCATCACGGTGATCGGCACCGCAGGGGCCGCGAACCAGGACTATCTGCGGAGCCTGGGCGCCCTCGCCACGACGTACGGCGAGGGCTGGACCGACCGGGTGCGGCAGCTCGGCCGGGTCGACGCGGCCCTCGACCTGGCCGGCTCGGGCGTGATCCGCGAACTCGTCGGGCTGACCGGGGACCCGCGGAAGGTGATCTCCATCGCCGACCTCGACGCACCGGAACTCGGTGTCCGGTTCTCCGGCGTGGCAGGGAGCGTGCCGGACGCGCTCGCCGAGGCCGCCGGCCTCATCGCACGGGGCAGGCTCCACATCCCGGTCGAGCGGTCGTACACCCTCGCCGAGGCCGCGGCGGCACACATCGACAGTCAGGCCGGTCACACGCGCGGGCGCCGGGTCGTGGTCGTCTGAGCCGTTTCCGGCACGGTCGCACGGCCCGGCGGCCTCGACCGGCAGGCGCCTGTCAGCGCGTCCAGGCGGGCGCCTCTCCGGTCCAGCTCAGGACGAGCAGGATGTCGTCGAGTGCGCCTGAGTCGAACAGGGCGCCGGCGCCGGCGTCGAAGCCCAGGCGCCAGTCGCCCGCCGGGCCGGCCCCCAGGAATCCGGTCCAGGCCGTGGCATTGCCCCGCCGGGTTCCGGCGATGCCGTTGGTCGCCGTCGCCGGTCCGCCGGTGGCACCGCGAGACAGCGAGATCACGGTGTCCGGAACCGTCGCGTCGCTCGACAGGCGAACGGCGACCGCCGCGGTGGTGAGCTTGCCGATGTCGGCCGGGAAGTCGACGTCGCGCAACGAGAGCGTCACCGACCGCGCGGCAGGATCGGCCGGGTTGTTGAGGTCGTACCACTGGTCGGGGAAGTCCCTCGCCAGGCTGAACACACAGTCGGCGCCGCGGTCCCGGTCGGCGTTGAGCCTGGTGACCACCTGGTCGCGGTAGGTGTCGTCGTACGCGGCGGTGTAGTCCACGGTGACCAGCAGGTCGACGATGGTGGAGTAGTCGAGCGGGTTGGCGGCGTGCGGCAGCCGGAACTCCCAGCTGGTGTCCACGCCGCTGCCCTCGAACGGCAGCAACATGTCCGACTGGGCGTCGAGTTCGAACACGCCGCTGGCGTTGACCGGCGACGTCAGGGCGACGACGCCCGGGTCGCTGCGTACGACGACCTCCTGGAACGTGCCGTCCCGGCCGGTGGTGACCCGGGAGATGCCGTTGGAGTACAAGGTGGCACGGATCCCCTTGTCCGGCCGCACCAGCGCGACGAGACTGGTACGCACCTGGCGGACCAGCCGCAGGTAGTGGCCGGGGAAGTCGCTGTCGAACAGAGCCGTCGGAGTGGCGAAGGCGAGCGTGCCCGTACGGCGGAACTCAAGGAACTCCACCGGCATCAGACGGGCCAGGGAGAAGGTCTGGGAGAGGTTCAGGCGCCGCCGCGCGGAGCTGAAGGCGTACTCGTCGAGACGGGTCAGGTCCTGGCCGAGTTGTTCCGCGCCGGTGAGGCCCTGCCGGTTGGGCCCGGCGTTCGAGGTCAGCTCGGCCGGTGACCGGCCGTAGTCCTGCCGGATCAGGGCCCGGGCGGGTTCCGCCCGCTCGAAGGCGAGCTGGGCCTGCGCCTGCCGGGCGGTCGCGGTGGCCTGCTGCAGGAAGTACCGGTACACGCCGCCGAGGGTGTTGCTCATCCAGTGGTACAGGTCGGCGTTGGTGAACTGGCCGTTGAGGAAGGTCAGTGTGGCCGTCGCCTGGTCGTGCTGGAGTGTCGCGACGTCCTGTTCCCGCAGGGCGATGGTGACATGGTCGTTGGCCACCGCGATCTGCGCGGCGGCGATCTGCATGTCCTGCTGGGCGGCCACCCGCTGCCGCTGCCACTCGTCCTTGCGCTGCTCGATGCCGGCCTGCAACTGGTTGGCCTGCATCTGTGCTTCCAGGTGGTTCTGCTTGAGCTGCATTCCTCCCCTGACGGCAGCGGTCGCACTCATCGCGATGGCAAGGGCCTGCTTGCCGCCGCCGCTGAAGAGCGCCTCCCACATGCTGGCGCCGGAGGACGCCGCCTGCGCGACGGCGAGCGCCGTGTCCGCCACGCTGACCGCGTCCTTGACGTCGCGCATCTCGCCGTATTCGTCGAGCAGGTCCTGCTCGTATTTGTTCGACGGCTCGTCGAGAGCGGCGGCGTAGGACGCGGCCATGGTGTCGGCCTTCGTCAACTGCGCCGTGGCGGCCGTGACGGCGTCGTGTGCCTCGTCGACCCGGCTCAGCGCCACCCTGGTCTGCGCCGCGCTCAGGTCGATCGCCTTGAGGGCGTCGTAGACACGCAGGTTGCGGTCGTCGTACTTCTCCAGGGCGGCGAGATAGCCGGCCTCCATCTGGGCGGCCTGGGCGGCGAGTTGCCTGGCCCGCTCCAGCAGGACCTTGAAGCGGTACGGGGTCGGCTGGCTCACCGTCGCGGCGGCGAGGCCCTGTGTACGCGGCATGCCCGCGATGTTGCGGCCCTGGCGGAGCTTGGCCAGCTGCATGTCCACCCGGGTGCCCAGCGTGCGGACCTCCGGGACCGGGAGGGCGGGCTCCCCGAGGTTCGTCGGCATCTGCGGTACCAGGGCAGGGGAGCCGAGCAGGCGACGGGCGGTGACGTAGAGAGTGCGGGCGTGCGCGACCGATTCGTCGGTCTCCCGGCTGAACTCCGCGTCGGCGTAGTCGAGATGGCATCGGACGATCGACAGCAGCGTGTACCGGGTGTGCGGCTTCGGACGCTTCGCGGACGTCGAGTCCGCCAACGCGAACGGGTCGAGGCCCGCGGTCCAGTTGGCGGGGAACGTCAGGTCGGGAGCGGACAGTGTCTCGCTGTTGATCCGGCTGTAGACCGAGGTCGGCGCGGTGAGGTCGTAGGGATAGACGATCCAGTACCAGTCGAGTGCGGCCCGGTAGTCCCCGGCCGCCTGCAGCCGCTGGGCGAGCAGCATCGGCACCGCCCAGAAGATCTCCCGGTTGTCGGCGTGACCGGTTGTCGGTGTGTTCTCGACCGTGCTCGACACACTCGCGAGCGCGGTCTGGTGGGCACCCCTGCGCTGCGGGTCGAGATAGGTGTACGGGGTGGGGAGGGTGATCCTCTTCGCCACCAGGTAGTCGGCCGCCAGCTTGCCTGCCGTACCGGCGGTGAACGTCGCTCCCGGCCCGCTGACCTGTGCGAAGAGAATGTCCACAGGCAGCGTCGGCGTCCCTGGTGTCAGGGTCCTGGTGCTCGGGACGAGCAGGGTGGGGTCGAGGTTCCGCTCCGGGAACAGGAAGGCCGTGGTGGCCGCCTGCCAGGTGCCCCGCTCACCCAGCCATGCCCAGGCGGCGGCGAACATGTCGGGTCCGTTCTTCAGTGCCCAGCCGGCCGCGGGGTGGTCCGGGGCCAGCTCCCCCGACCGCTTCGCCGACAGCAGTGACTGCACGCTCTCGACCGCCTGCCGGATACGGGTCGTGCGCAGTGTCCCCCCGGCCAGCATGTCGACGAAGAACCGCGCGGACATCGACTCGCCCACGTCGCCCCCGGCGGTGGCCAGGTCGGCGAGCAGGGCGTCGCGCAGGACGGGCAGCGCGGCCTGTTCCGTGGTGGCCACGGCCTGTGCGTCGGCCTCGCCGAGGTCCGCGCGCTGAGCGATCCTGGCACGCAGCACGGACTGCCATTCGGCGCGGGCGTCGCCCTCGGCACGGAACCGGTCGACCGTGGGTCCGGCGCCGCCGGTGACGAAGAAGTCCGGCGAGAGGACGAAGCCCGACTCGGCCGCCCGCCAGGAGGGATACAGCTGCCGGCGCTTGTGCGCACCGGTGAGAACGGCCAGGCCGTCGTCCCACTCGGCGGCCGTGACGGTCCCCGAGCCGGCCAGCGCGCTCAGCTGCCCGAGGCAGAGGAAACCGGCTCGGGTCAGGCCCCGCGCGGTGAGGGCGCCGCTGATGTCGCCCCCCTGCGCGTTCTGGGCGGCCAGAGCGGTGAGATCGAGGCCGGGCTGCGCCAGTGTGAGCATCGCGGTCAGCGCTGCCGCCGGTGTCCTGCCCGTCCTGAGGGCCGACAGGGTCGCCCGGTACGCGGTGAGCGCCTGGGCCCGGTCCGTCAGCAGCTTGCGGATGGGGTCGCCGATCGGCCCGCCGATCACGTCGTCCGCGTTGATCACGTCGGGGTCGGCGAGCACCTCGAAGGCCCGTGGGGCGTTGGGGTGCTGGTCCTGCCCTGCCCAGGCCAGTGACTGGGCGGAGAGCCGCCAGCCGAGCAGCAGCGGCACGCCGGGGACACGCAGCGGGTCGGACGCGGTGGTCGACGGCAGGCCGAACAGCGTCTCCAGGGCCGCCTCGGTGATGGCGGGGCTGTCGATGAGCAGTTGGTCCAGTTCGTCGGGTGCCGTCGCCGAGAGCCTGATGCCGAGCCGGTCTGCGAGCGCTTTGCGGGGCGCGGCGCCGGCGCCCCGGACCAGCCGAAGCTCCGCGTAGGACGTGCCGGCGGCGGCGAGCAGTGCCGCGTAGGCCGTGGAGCGGTACCGCAGTTCCAGATCGCCGCCGGGGGTGGTGGGGGTGCCGGTGGCCGCGATACGGGCCCGCAGGAGTTCGACGGGTATCCGCAGTTGGTTGACCTCGCGGCTGCCCAGGTCGGCCTCGGCCGACAGCGGCTGGCTGAGCCGGTCGAGGGGCTGACCGAGCGCGGCGACCAGGGTCGCGGTGTCCAGCGGTGCGGCGGGCGGACCGGGCACGGTGACCTGTTCGTGCGCGAAGGACAGCAGCGAGGCGAGGTACTCCCGCTCGTCGAGCCGCTGCTCCAGCGTCTCGGGCACGTACGAGCTGATCACCGTGGCCTGTACGTCCTTGGTCACGACGTTGCCCACGTTGTCGGTCGCCCACAGGTGGACGGTGTGCGCGCCGAACCCCTTCAACGGGACATCCGCGGACCAGTTCCTGAAGTCGCCCCCCGCCCCCGGCTTCGCGGCCGTCCTGGTGCCGGTGGCGGTCAGCGCCCACTCCACCTTGGCGCTGCCGCCGACCATGCCGCTCTGCGCGTCGGGAGCCGTCCCCTGCAGTGGCGCTGTGGCGGCGCCCTTGCTGTCGCCGAACACGGTGACGGGCGCGACCTGAAGGTTCGGCGGCGAGGCGTCGCGGCCGGTGAACGTCCGGGTCTGCGTCGCGGTGAGGCCGTCAGGATCGGTGCAGGTGATCGTCACGGCCCGCGGCCCGAGCGGCATGGGCAGCAGGCCGACGGACCTCTGGTACGAGGTGACGCCTGCGTACGCCACGGACAGGGCCGTGTTGTCCCGCGTGATGGAGATGGTGAGCGGGGCGACCTGGGCACGCGTGACGTTGAACTGGACGTCGACCTGCCCGCTCCCCTCGAACAGGTCGACCGTGCTGCCGGCGGCGGGGGCCGTCCAGGTGAACGCCGGCGGTAGCGCCGCCTGCACCTGGACGGTCCGGGAGCTGCTGAGCGCGGCGGAGCTGGCCGACCACACGTCGGGCCACTGCTCGGGGAACGGGACGAAGAAGGAGATCGCATGGTAGTTCGCGGTCACCGTGACCGAGATCTGCGTGCCGGGCGCGACGGATGCCGGCAGCGGCACCTGGGCTGTCCATGACCCGCCCGAGGCGGTCGCCTGTACCGCGGGCTGCCCGGCGACGGACACCATGACCGTGTTGAGAATGTCGTACGGGTCGTGGTCACCGCTCTGCGCGACGAGCCCGTTCACCTGGGCGGTCACCACCACCGTGCGCCGCACCACCGTGTTCGCGGCCGGTCCACTGATCTGTACGGTAACGCTCACGTTCGTGTCTCCTTCTCGGCGGGGCACGCGGTCAGGGTTGCGGTGCGGGCTGCTTGGACGAGTTGAAATGGGTGTCGACCATCTGCCTCGCGTGTTCTGCTGCCTCCTGCGCCTGGCGCATCAGGTCCTCGGCCGTCCTCTTGTCCGCGGCGAAGGCTGCCTTGGCCTCGTTCAGGCTGCTGTGCGTGGCCGTCGCTCCGAAGCTGTTGACGAACGTGACGTGAGGCGTGAGGTCCACGAATCCGGGGCTCGACCTGTCATGCATCTCGGGCCGGTAGTCGTGGAGGAACCTCACGATCATGGAGACCTCCGCCTTCCCGATCGTGAAAAGCTCTCGGCGCGTCGGGTCACCGTGGCCGTGTGCCTCGGACACCTTCCTGGGATCCATGACCCCGCCCTCGACGTAGTAGCGGCCGGCCGCGCCCGCGTTCTTGTCGTCCAGGCCGTAGAGGTGACCCATCTCGTGTTTGACCAGATCAGGTGCCTTCCCGAGTTCGCCGTAGGCACGGTGCTCGGTCATCCAGACCGCCCCGCCGGTGGCACCGAACCTGGTCCTCCCGCCTATGTACTTGTCGCCGGGATTCCCCCGGTTGTCTCCGACGGCCTCCGGCGTGTAGCCGCCCTTTCTGCCCTCCGAGAGGTATCTGTTGCCGCGGTAGTGCACCGTGCCGGGTTCCTGAACCGCCTGTTTGCCGGGGACCTGGACCCTCACCCGCACATCGAAGGTGACCGACATTCCGTCCTGGTCCGTGAAGGGGGCCGCGGTGTCGAATGCCTTCTTCGCGTTGAGTACCTGCTGCTCCTCAAGTGGGGTCGCGACCACTATCACCATGCCGAGGACCATGGTCTTGCGTTCCCAGTCGGTGACCACGGTGAAGTCGCGGCCCGACCTGTCGACGAGTTGGAGCGGCGCGCCCGCGCAGTACTGGTAGAGGTTGATCGCGCCTCCAGGCCCCGCCGGGTCGGGCACCGACCAGCGCGCCAGCCACGGCAGGTAGTACCGGGCGCCCTGGCAGGCGAGACCGCTCTCCTCGTCGCGTTCCATGCCGGTGAAGCGGTAGCGCTTGCGGGTGTGGCTGCCGAAGCTCGTTTCGCCGTAGGGGGTGTACTCCTCACGGTTGGTGAGGGTTCCGGTCCGGTCCAGAACGGCGGCGCTGCTGCCGAGATGATCCGGCAGGTGGTAGGCGACCGCGGGCCCGCCGTCGTCGGGGTGGGCGCTGCCGACACGCACCAGGGCGACGCGCCGGCGGTCGTCCATGACATGGATGTGGTTGTTCTGACCGCTCCGCACCCCACTCCAGCGGTGATGCTCGAACGCCCCGTCGAGGTAGTGGGTGACTTCGACGTCGCCACCCTGCCTGCGCACCAGCTTCTTCACCCGCTCACCTGCCGCGTCGTACAAGTACTGGGCGTGCACGGACGGCTCGGCTCCGGTGGTCTGCGTCGCGAACGTCGTCATCCGGCCGGCGTGATTCCAGGAGAAGTGACGGGACGCGGTCTCGGAGAGCAGGTTGCCGCCCGCGTCGTACGTGTAGTCGTACGGTGTCGTCGCGGTCGTCCCGGTTGCCCCGGTCGTCATGCGCCGCAGCCGGTTGCCGCCGTCCGCCGCCGTGAACCTGCGGGTGAAACCGCCGGTGCCGGTGTGGGCCAGGGTGAGCAGGTTCCCTGCCGCGTCGTACTCGTACGTCTCCCGGTACGCCTGGACCCGGGTCACGTCGGTGCCGCGGGGGGTGGCCGGCCACGGCTCTCCCGGCGGCGGGGCCGCGTGCTCGCGCCCGCTCGCCGACAACAGCCGGTAGAGGGGGTCCTGGGTGAAACGCCGGTCGAGCGCGTCGCCGCCGACGAGCAGGGCGCGCAGCGCGGGGTCGGCGACGGCGGCGGCCTCGGGATTGCCGGGAATCCCGCTCCCGGGTGTGCGGTCGCGCAACTCGGTGACGTTGCCGACCGGATCGTACGCGTAGCCGAGGTCCTGGAGTGCGGGCCCGGACGGCCGGAAGGTCGTCGCGTCGACCAGGCTGTAGCGCTCGCTGCACAGCCGTACCAGCCGGAACGTGCGCGGGTCGTAGGCATGGCGGGTCATCACCCCGTTGCCGTAGGCGATCAGTGACCGCTGGCCCTTGGCGTCGTAGGCGATGCGCCGGACGTGCACCGTGCCGTCGAGCTGCACCTGTTCCAGCGCGCCCGCCCGGTTGTACGAGGGGTACAGCACGTGCCGCTTGCCCTCCGTGTCGGTGGGCAGGAAGCGTCTTTTGAGGCGGCTGAGGGCGTCGTACTGGCTGGAGGTGACGTAGCCGGCCGGTTCGAGGAGCTGCGCGTCGCGCTGGGCCTGCGTCTGGCCGGGCGCGGGTGTCCAGTCGACCTGGAACGGCCGCACCTGCCAGCCGGTGGTGGCCGCCTGGTCGTAGCCGGCCAGGAGGGGCGCGTCGGCGATGACCTTGCGGGTCCGCTGCGCCACGTTGCCCTTGAAGTCGACGGCTTCGACGCCGTCGTGTCCGGCCTCGTCCCAGTGGCGGACGGCCCGGCCGAGCAGGTTGCGGCCTCGGGCGCCGTCGCGTTCGGCGGGCCGCTGAGCGGGCGTGCCGGCGTCGCCGTAGGCGATGCGCTGCCGCAGGGTGACCGTACCGGTGGCATCGTCCCTGGCCCAGACCCGGCTCGGGCGGTGCAGCAGGTCGAACTCGCCCAGGACGAGCGCGCCCCTGCTGTCCCGGGCCTCGACCACCTGTCCCATGGCGTCGGGGACGCTGTCGTGCCGGCCCGCGTCGAGGCTGTCCCCCCGCCAGCGTCGCCGCGCCAGGTCGAAGCGGTAGGCGAAGGCGACCCGCCCCAGCTGGTCGGTGATGCTGAGCAGGTTGCCCTGGATGTCGTACGTCGACGTCGTCGCGAGCCACTCGGCGGCGATGGCACCGCCCCGGGCGACGGCGCGCACGACACGGCCCAGCGCGTCGACCTCGGTGCTCGACGGGGTGTCCCAATGCGTCCGGTACGCCGAGGCCGCGTCGCGGTGGGTGCGGCCGGCGTTGTCGTTCGCGTCGTAGGTGTACGACTCCCACGGCGTCGGCAGACTGCGGTCGGGATCCGCGAGGTCGGCCGGGATGCCGTGGACGACCCGCTGCTCGCTTCCGTCCGGGTTCAGGGTGCGCTCGACCCGCCCGCTCGGGTCGTAGAACATCACCGTCTTCTGACCGAGCTGAGCGTCGAGCGGCGGCGCGTAGTCGTAGCCGGTGGAGAAGAAGGGTTCGTACTTCTGCACCACCCGCCCCTTGTTGTCGTACACCTGCCAGCCGGACACCACCACGTTGTCCGGGCTGCCCGGCGCCCTGGTGCGCCCTGCCGAGTCACCCGTCGGCGTGAGGTCGCCGCCCGGGATGACGTTGCCGCCGAAGGCCGGGTCGCCGAAGCGGGTGTCCTCGGCCTGCGACCTGGTCTGCAGCGTCCGGCCGAATCCGTCGGAGTACGACACCGACACGAGTACGTCGTCGAGTCGGCCGGCGGGGACATCGGTCTCCGTGTCGTGGTGCACCCGTCGGACCGTGCGTACCGACGCGGGCTGTCCGCTCCCCAGGAACGCCATCAGGTTGTACTTCATCGAGGTTCCGGGTGCTGCCTGATCGCCCTCGCCGTTCTTGCCCCGGACGTAGGTCGCGGTGACGAGCCCGGCGGGGGAGAACGTCACCGATGTGGCCGTGCCGTTCGGGTCGGTCACCGTGTGCGGGCGCAGGAGCCGGTAGTCGTACGCCGCGGCGGTGGTCAGCCCGACGGCATCCGTGGTGAGGACGGGCAGCAGGGCGTGCTGGTCGTATCCGACCTGGCTCAGCGCGCCGAGCGGGTCGAGCGACGCCGCCCGCAGGCCGCGCGGCGTCGCCCCCGGTACGTGCACGTCGTAGCGGTGCCGTTGTGTGGTCACGTAGTAACCGCCGGGCGAGCCGGGCACGTCGGCGTCCGCGTAGTGCGTGTATCCGGCGAGCGCGGGCAGCGAACCGCGGAAGGCGGCCGGCCAGTCGTCCGGCCAGTCGACCTGGCCACCGGGGGTGAGGTAGGGAGGGCGCGGCCCGACCGCCCGCGGATCGTCGGCCGGGTACAACGAGTCCAGGAAGGCGTCCTGGAACGCCAGCGACTCGCAGCGCACCGGCAGTCCGTACGTGCCCAGCGTGCCGAGCGGCAGACCGGCGAACTCCGCACCGTCGTAGTACGTACGGGTATGGCCCGTCACCCGCAGCGAGACCCCTGACGTCGACTGCCCGCCGACCACGACGTCCCGCAGGGCAGGCACCGGCAGCCGGCCGTCGTTGACGACCTCGTAGCTCGATGTCCTCGCGACGCGGTCGACGACATAGTGGTCGGCGTCGTCCCGGCGGGCGTACTCCGTGGTCGCGTACGTGGCCGGGTAGGGCGCGGGCGTCGCGTCCGGCGCGGCGACCGCCAGCGGGTCGCGCCCGCGCGGCACCGGGACCGAGAGCTGCCCCAGGGGACACCCGTACGCGTCGTGCCCGGTGGGGAACGTGAACTGCGTCATCGGCTCGGGGCCGCGTTCCCACTGTGTCCTGCGCGTGCCGAGGGAGAAGGGGAAGAAGACACGTTCCCGGTCCGGCGGGCCGCCCGCCTCCTCCTCCCGCACACCCGACAGGGTCTCCGTCACGGTGTAGGGCCGGTCCGACAGCACGCCGCCGTCCCGTGCGAACACCTCGGTGCGCACCGCCTGACCGCGCAGGGTGCGCAGTGCCGAGCGGCGTACGGCCCGCGGCAGTCCTGCCAGGAAAGCGATCTGATCGGCCGGTCTGGACAGCATGGGCGCGTCGCCCCGCCAGTACTCGTGGCTCAGGTCGAGCTCGGTCCAGTCACCGGCCTCGTCGGCGGCGACCGGGCCGCAGTGGAACCAGCTTCTGGTGAGTACGGGCGGCGCGTGATGGCCGTCCGGCACGCCGGCGCCCGCCGCCCCGCCGAACGTCTCCGTGTCCAGGTGCTCGACCAGCGCGAACCCGCGGAACTCCCGCTCGACGCCGTCCCAGTAGCCGTGGCGGTAGCGGTACTCGGTGGCCAGCGTGCCGCCCGAGATCCGGTCGGCGACCTCCGTCCTCGTCACCACCTGCACCGGGAAGGGCAGCGTGGTCCGCCACCGGGTGGCCGGGTCGGCGAAGTCGCGCAGGTACTCCCGCGTCGACGGCGCGTACGTCACCCGCGTGACCGCGCCGAGGCTGTTGTCCGTCGTCGTGAGCAGATGGGGCTTTACCCCGCCGGTGAAGTCCAGGAACCGCGCATGGGGCCCGCCGGACACGCCAGCCGACCGGCTCAGCAGCAGCCCGGCCATCCCGGTGCCGTACAGGTCGGACAGTTCGAGCGCGTCGGTGTCGGACACCGACGGGGTGCCCCGGACGACGACCGGGGTCTCGCTCCAGCCGTTGCCCGACCGGTTGCCCCACAGCAGCACCCGCCCGTCGTCGACGTACAGCAGGTCGGCGGCGCCGTCCCCGTCGATGTCGCCGAGGAGCACCCGGCGCGGATCGTAACCGTCGGGCAGCCGGGGCGCGTTGCGCATCGATATCCGCGCGCCCCATCTGTTGTGCCCGAGGTTCGGCCAGTAGGACACGTTCCCGTTGCGCAGCAGCACGATGTCCTGAAGGCCGTCGCCGGTCATGTCGGCCGGCCGCACCCGCGGATCGGCGAGGTCGACCGGCGGGCCGTCGCCGGTGCTCACCGCGGTGCGCCGCCATGCCGTACGGGCGTCACGGTCGTTGAACCACGCCTGCAGACGGGTGCCCGACCGGAGCATGTCGGTCAGCCCGTCGCCGTCGAGATCGACCAGCTTCACCCGAGGGTCGGTGACACTCACACTCGGGGACTGCCGGTAGCGCGTGAAGCCGCGACGGCTCCAGCCGCCCGCGAAGGCCGTCGGAAAGTAACCCGCCGTGGAACCGGCGTCGTTGCCCGGCGTGCCCGCCGACGGCGCCAGCAGATCGGGCCGGCCGTCGCCGTCGGCGTCCAGGAACCGCACGCCCGCCTGCCCGAGCGAGAACGGGGGCGCCTCGGCCATCGAGCGGGGCAGTTCGAACCGGCCGCCGCCCGCGTTGCGCCACACCCGTGCCGCCGCGCCGAGTTCCACGATGTCGGGCAGGCCGGCGCCGCGCAGGTCCACCAGCGCCAGCGTCGGACTGTTCAGCGCGGTGGCCGGGAAGCCTGGTCCGGTCACCGGGGAGAACCTGCGTCCGCCCGGCTCGAAGTCCGAGTACCCGAAGGTCAGGGGTGGCAGCGGTTCCTCCGACACCGGTTGCGGATCGGCAGCGGCGGCGTCAGCGGCAACGGGCACGGCGCGTGCTCCGTCGCCCGGCCCGGCCGGCGCCCCCGACGCGTCGATCCCCACCTCGGTCACGCCCGCGAGCAGCGACACGCCGTTGAACGCCGCCTGCCGGTAGGCGAGTCGGTACTCGCGGGCCACCCGTGCCACCCCGTCCGCGGCATGTGTCGTCACCCGGATCGTGTCGCAGCGCACGGACGTGCGTACCTCGAAGCCCGCCCGGTGCTCGGAGAACGGGTCGGGGCGCGACGTGTACGCGAAGTCGACGGAGACCAGGAACGCCGGGTCGGACCGGTCGCCGTAGTCGGCGTAGGAGATGCCGGCGAGGAGCGGCTGCGACCAGAGCCGTCCCTGCCCGCTGCCCGTGTCGGCGAGGTAGACGTACCTGACGAGGTTGCCGATCGGGTCGACGGTCTCGGTGATCCGCCAGCCGAAGACGTGGCTCGCCTCGCGCGGGTCGGCGACCACCGCCGGGTCCCGCCAGGTGTCCGGAGCTCCCGCGGGGCGCGGCGTCCCGTACCTGGTGAGCGAGCCGTCCTTGCTCCGGACCTCCCAGTAGTCACCCGTCTCGTCCCTGACGTGCTCGATCCGGGCGAACGACCCCTCCGTACGGGGCCGGTACCGCACCCGGCCCGGACGGGCTCCGGCGACCGGCACCAGATCCTCGGCACCCGACAGCAGGAACACATCGGCCGGATCGCCTTTCCGGCCGGTGGCGTCGCGGTACCTCGGAACGCCGTGCGACGTCTTCCGCGTCACACCGGGCAGGCCCAGCTGCCAGCCGAGCCCGAACGGCCCGTTTCCGTTGCCGGTGCTGTAGCCGAGGGCCAACGACGGTGCCGTCCCCTGGCGCCCGGCGGGCACCTTCAGCGGGACGGACATGTTTCCCGTCCCCGTGAACAGGTCGGGCGCGAACTTCTCGCCCAACCCGCCGACGGCGCCGCCTCCTTGCGGCAAGGAGATCGCCGAACCCGCCGCCGTCGCGTCCGCGGTGTCCGCAGAAGTCATGGTGCCTCCCCGTGGTCGAGCCTCGGCAGCCGTCGTCACTCCTCGACGGAATACCGGACTGCTCCGTCAGCGTGGGCTCCGTGTGTGGGTGGAGACGTTGTCGATAGGTTGTCGCGCAGCGCGAGGGTGTGCGCGGTGGGCGGGGCAGATCTGTACGGGGGTGCGGACTCGTGTTTCAGCTGCGACTGTTGGGCCCGGTGGAGCTTGTGGTGCGGGAGCGGACCGTGGAGATCGGACCGCCACAACGCAGGGCCGTACTGGCCGCGTTGGCGGTGGACATGGGACGGCCCGTGGCGGCCGACGTGCTGATCCAGCGGGTCTGGGGGGTGAACCCGCCGGACGGGGCACGGCGGGCGCTGCACGCGCACATCGCCCGGCTGCGCCG
>NZ_LIPP01000227.1 GCF_001418335.1 Streptomyces aurantiacus
GTGTGCGGGGTGTGGTGGGGGGTGCCGGGGTGCGGGATCCGTACTTTCCGAAGTCGGGGAACGGCGGGTACGACGTCACGCATTACGGGCTCACGCTCGACTATCGGCCCGAGGCGCGTCGGCTGGTGGGGGAGGCGCGGATCGAGGCGCGGGCGGAGAAAGACCTCAGCGCGTTCAATGTGGATCTGAAAGGAATGAAGGTCGAGTCGGTCGAGGTGGCGGGGAAGCCTGCTCGGTTCAACCGCAGTGGTGATCATGAGCTGACCGTTCGTCCGCGTGATGACCTGGACAAGGGAGATGGTTTCGCCACGGTGGTTCGTTACTCCGGGGTGCCGGAGACCATCACCGATCCGGACGGTTCGGAGGAGGGCTGGCTGCCCACCGAGGACGGGGCCCTCGCCCTGGGTGAGCCCACCGGGTCGATGGCCTGGTTTCCCGGCAACCATCACCCGAGCGACAAGGCGGAGTACGACATCACGATCGCCGTGCCCGAGGGCCTGGAGGCCGTCTCCAACGGGGAACTCCGTGGGGAGAGGAGGGATCAGGGGCGGGCCGTCTTCGACTGGCATGTTTCGGAGCCGATGGCTTCCTACGTGGCGATGGTGGCCGTGGGGGAGTTCCAGATTCGTCGGTCGGAGGCTGGGCGGCTGCCTGTTTTCGTGGCCGTGGATCCCGATCAGGCAGCTGCGAGTGGGGAGGTGCTCGACCAGATCCCCGAGATCATGGAGTGGGCCGAGCGCACCTTCGGCCCGTACCCCTTCTCGTCCACGGGCGCGATCGTGGAGCGGGAAGACGACTCCGGGTATGCCCTGGAGACCCAGAACCGGCCCGTGTTTCCGGGTGCCCCCAGTGTCGAGCTCCTCGTCCACGAGCTGGTCCACCAGTGGTACGGGAACTCGGTCACCCCCGAGTCGTGGCGTGACATGTGGCTCAACGAGGGCTTCGCGACATACGCCGAGTGGCTGTGGGCGGAGGACCACGGCGGAGACTCGGTCCAGGACGTCTTCGACGCGTTGTACGAAGGCGACTACTACGACAGTAAAGAGGACGGCGACGCCGTCTGGGCCTTTCCGCCGGCCAGGCCGCCTGACGCCGCGCGGATCTCCGACAGCCCTGTGTACGAGCGGGGCGCCATGGTGCTGCACAAGATCCGTCAGGCGGTGGGCGACGAGGTGTTCTTCGACATCCTTCGGGGCTGGGCCGCCACCCGTCGTCATGGCAACGCCGACACGGACGACTTCACCGCCTACGTGGAGAAGATGGCGCCGCCGACGCCGGACGCGGACCTCAGGGGGATTTGGGAGGAGTGGCTTTACGGGGACGGGCGCCCCGACAGCCCTTAGTGTGCGACATCGAGGGGCCCCGGTCCGGCCGCAGCCGGGCCGGGGCCCCTCGATGTCCTGCGCGTTCGGAAATCAGACGCTTACGCCGAAGTCCTTGGCGATGCCCACGAGGCCGGACGCGTAGCCCTGGCCCACCGCGCGGAACTTCCACTCCGCGCCGCTGCGGTACAGCTCGCCGAAGACCATGGCCGTCTCCGTGGCCGCGTCCTCCGAGAGGTCGTAGCGGGCGATCTCGGCGCCACCGGCCTGGTTCAGGATCCGGATGTACGCGTTGCGGACCTGGCCGAAGTTCTGCGAGCGGGTTTCCGCGTCGTAGATCGAGACCGGGAAGACGATCTTGTCGAGGTCGGCCGGGAGGCCCGCGAGGTTGACGTTGATCGCCTCGTCGTCGCCCGCGCCCTCGCCCGTGCGGTTGTCGCCCGTGTGGACGATCGTCTGGTCCGGGGTCTGCTTGTTGTTGAAGAAGATGAAGTGGGCGTCCGAGTAGACCTTGCCCTCGGTGTTGACCGCGATGGCCGAGGCGTCCAGGTCGAAGTCGGTTCCCGTGGTGGTGCGGACGTCCCAGCCGAGGCCCACGGTGACGGCGGTCAGGCCCGGAGCCTCCTTGGTGAGCGAGACGTTGCCACCCTTGGACAGGCTTACAGCCATTGTTGGGAGTCCTTCCCTCGTTTTTTGTATGTACGGGTCGTGCGGTGTCGTCGTGCGGTGGTGCGTGGTGCGTGGTGCGCGTCGGGCTTCGTACGTGACGAAGCTACCGCCAACCCTAAGAACGCCGATGGGGGTCCCCAGGGTTCCGCTCCTCTTTACTTTCTTTACCTGAGGGTCGGAGGGGGTGGTCCGGGGCGCGCGAGGGCGGGCTCCGCGGGTGGGGCGTGTGCTGGTTCCGGAGCGAAAAGAGGGTGACGTGGACCGGACAGACAAGGGACCATGGGGACATGTCCGGTCCCTACGTCATCCGCGGCTCCGTCTCGCTGCCCGAGGCCGAGCTCATGTGGCGTTTCTCGCGCTCCTCCGGGCCCGGCGGCCAGCACGTCAACACGACCGACTCACAGGTCGAACTGCGCTTCGACCTCGCGAAGACGGAGTCGCTGCCGCCGGTGTGGAAGGAGCGCGCGCTCGTCAAGCTGGCTGATCGGTTGGTCGACGGCGTCGTCGCCGTGCGTGCCTCCGAGCACCGGTCCCAGTGGCGCAACCGCGAGACGGCGGCCGTCCGGCTCGCCTCACTGCTCGCCGAGGCCAGCGCCCCGCCGCCCAGGCCCCGCCGGGCCACCCGCATTCCGCGAGGGATCAACGAGCGCCGGCTCCGCGAGAAGAAGCAGCGGGGCGACACGAAGCGCGGACGCTCCGGACGCGGCGACTGGGGCTGACGCTGACGCTGAGGCTGAGGAATAGCGATTGCGGTGAAATTCCTTCAGCTTCGCTTTTTTCCCCGCTTTCCTCCCGGCTTTTCTTCCGGTGCCGGGAATTCGTCCCTTCCTCGGCGTGGGAGCGGACAGCCCTTAGCCCAGCTGTCGGTAGCGGCCCCGGAAATATGCGAGCGGGCCGGCCTCCGGGCCCGGCTGTGCGGACGTCAGGACCCGGCCGATCACCAGTGTGTGGTCGCCCGCCGTCACCCGTTGCTCGGTGCGGCATTCCAGAGTCGCCAGGGCGCCCTCCAGCAGCGGCGCCCCGGACACCGCCCCGCGGACGTACGGCACGTCCACGAAGAGGAGGCGGTCGGAGATGCGGTTCTTCATGGCGAAGCGGCTCGCGACGGAACTCTGTTTTTCCGAGAGGAACGAAACCGCCCACAGCGGTTGGTCGTCTAGCAGGTCGTCCATGCGGGAACCCTCGCGCAGACCGACGAGTACGAGAGGCGGGTCCAGGGATACGGACATGAAGGAGGTCGCCGTCATGCCGATGTCCTCGCCGCTCGGGCCGTCCGGGTCGGACTGCGGCTCGTGCGCGGTCATCAGGACCACGCCGGCCGCCAGGCGGGACATGGCGGCCCGGAACTCGTCGTTGCTCACCCCCACAGCATGCACGGATGGGGCGGGAGAGGTGGCAGTGGGAGTGGGACCAGGAGTGTTCAGCACGGGAAGACGTTATTCTCCGCCGACGTTCGACACATCGGACCAACGCCCGAACACGGTCCTAGGACCAGAGAGGGAGGCGGAGAGGGAGACGGTGGCTGAAGGGGAGGGGGAGTGTGTGACTCGGGTCTCTTTTGATGGGTTAATCAGGCGCGCGCACATGTTCCACAAATTTGCGTTCAGTAAACGCACCGCGAAAACGCAGAAACTCTACTCAATTGTTCATCTTCACCTGTGACTTGAGTCACAGGGGCCATAATTTGTTGACCCTGTGTACCGAGTGAGCAGCGCGCTGTGATTCAGTGGCGGGGAAGCTGGCAGGGAGTGGGCTGGGGAGACCCCTGGAGTTGCTGTCGAGGTCTCAAGGGGAGGTCGGATGGAGACCGAGTCGGAGCCGTACGTCCGCCTTGCGACCCTGCGGCAACTGCATCAGGTCATGGCGGACATGAACACCGCCCGCAGCCTGGCCGACACACTGCAGACCGTGGCCGACGGAGTCGTGAACGGACTCGGCTACGAGCTGGCCTGCGTCAACCTCGTCCGTCCCGACGGTGACCTCGTGGTCGCCGCCCTCGCCGGGAACTCGGCCGCCGAGGCGCTCATCACCGGCCGCGTGGGCTCCCGGCACTCTTGGGAGCGCCGGCTGAACATGGGCGAGGCGTGGGGCGACCTGCGGTTCATACCGCACACGGAAGGCTGGGTCCTCGACGACGACGACGTCCCGCAGTGGCACACCGACGGGCCCGAGCCGCGCTTCGAGGACGAGTGGCACCCCGCCGACCGGCTCTTCGCGCCCATGTACACCCCGGGTCCCCCGGGCGGTTCCGGCGGTGAACTGATCGGCGTCCTGTCCGTGGACCGTCCGCGCAACGGACGGCACCCCGGCGCGTGGGGCCGCGAGGCCCTGCAGATGTACGCGTTCCAGGCCGCCATAGCCATCAGCAACGCGCGGCTGCGGGCCAACATGCAGCGCGCGCTCGTCCGCCTGGAGCGGGAGCAACAGGCGCTGCGAGCCAGTGAGGAGAGCTTCCGGCAGGCCTTCGAGTACGCGCCCTCCGGCATGGCCGTCGCCGAGATGGGCGGCGACCAGCACGGCCGGATCCTGCGGACGAACGACGCGCTGTGCCGGCTGCTTGGCCGCCCCGCCTCCTCGATGCGCCGCTACTCGTTCTCCGACCTCGTCCATCCCGAGGACATCGGCACCCTGCTCAGGACCTCCGCCGAGGGCGGCCGGTCCGAGCTCAGGCTCTGTCGCCGCGACGGTACGTACGTGTGGGTGTCGCTGCGCAACAGCGTGGTCGCGGACGCCGCCG
Organism: Streptomyces aurantiacus; assembly: GCF_001418335.1. Lineage (GTDB taxonomy): Bacteria > Actinomycetota > Actinomycetes > Streptomycetales > Streptomycetaceae > Streptomyces > Streptomyces aurantiacus. The sequence continues at coordinate 4,729 of NZ_LIPP01000227.1, forward strand.
ACGGGCCGCGCTTCCTGCTCACCCACGTCGAGGACATCGAGGAGCGCAAGCGCCGCGAGCTGCAGCTCGCCCACCGCGCCTCGCACGACTCGCTCACCGGACTGCCGAACTCCGCGGAGCTGCGCGCCCGCCTCTCCGCCCGGCTGTGCGCGCGTCCCACGGCGATGGAGCCCGGGGTGGTCGACACGATCGACGCGGCGTACGGGGAAGTGGTGGCCGCGCGCAACGCGAGCGCGTACGACGCGAACGTGACCCCGTACGACGTGAACGGGCACGGCTTCGACTACCGGTCGGCCTCGGACGCCTTCGGCGCGTACGACCACCATGTGCACACCGTCACGCCCGAGGGGGAGAAGGACGACGGCACGAAGGGCCTCGCGGTCCTCTTCTGCGACCTCGACGGCTTCAAGTCGATCAACGACAGGTTCGGGCACAACGCCGGGGACTTCGTGCTCGTCGAGGTGGCCCGACGGCTGAGCGCCGCCGTACGTGACGGGGACACGGTCGCCCGGCTCGGCGGCGACGAGTTCGTGGTGCTCGCCGACGGGCTCGGGCGGGCCGACGCGGAGGATCTCGCGGTGCGGCTGCGTAGCGAGATCATCCAGCCGATCAGGGTCGACGGCCGCGCCATGCGGGTCGGTGCCAGCTTCGGAATCGGGTGGGCACATTGCGGCATGTCGGCGGAAGAGGTCCTGCAGTCGGCCGACGAGCGGATGTACGTAGAGAAACGGTCTCGTCCCAAAGCGCACAGGCGTGCGGGCTGAACCGCAGGTCAGCGGTGTGATGCGATCTGAGTCACCCGTTTGGGGCAGTGGAAGCGGGTAGGCTCGCCTTTCGATCCCCTGTACCCCATCTGAACCGCACCCGCTAGGAGACCAAGGGATGACGCCCGGCAACAACGGCGCGAGCACGCCCGAGGACGACGACCCGTTCGGCTATCTGTACGAGGACGGGCAGGCCGCCGGAGCTCAGCCGCCGAGCGGCGGTGGCTACGGCTACCCCGGCTCGGTCAACCGGGTGCGTCCGGTCGGAGAGCGCCAGTACGGTCAGTCCGCCGGGCAGGCCGCGCCCACCGCGCAGTACGGTCAGGTGCCACAGCAGCAGGGCACGTACGGGCAGCCGACCGCGAACTATTCCGCGGCGCCCGAGAGCTTCTCCGGCGGCGCCCCCACCACGCATCAGCAGCAGCCCCACGGCAGGGGCGGCGGCGGGCGAGGCCGCGGGCCCAACACCAAGGGTCTGCTGATCGGCGCCGTCGCCGTCGTCGCGGCCGTGGTGATCGGTATCGGTATCGCGATGCTCGGGGACGACTCGGGCGACGACAAGGGCGGCGACGCGGCGGCCCCGACCACGTCGACCGGTACGAGTGCCGAGCCGAGCGAGTCGTCCAGCAAGCAGGCCGCGGATCCGGCGGATCTTCCCGAGATCGACGCGAAGGCCCTGAAGCTCGGTACCGGTGTGACGACCGCGTCGGAGGTCGAGGGCGCGAGCGCGGCGGGCGGCATCTATGTGACGGGTCTCAACCAGGTCGGCGCCGAGGTCACGTGGACCGTCAACGGCATCCCGAAGGCCGGCGCCTACACGGTCTTCACGAAGTACAGCGTCGCCGGTGACGACGCCAAGATGACGCTCACCGTGAACGGCAAGGAGTTCGGCAGCAAGCTGAACATGAGCAACTTCGCCGGCGCCAAGGAAAACGAGTGGGACAAGGGCTGGACGGAGACCTACGCCTACCCCACCCTCACCAAGGGCACCAACACGATCTCCATCTCCTGCCAACAGGGCGACGACTGCAACGTCCTCCTGGACCAACTCCGCCTGAAGGCGGGCCAGGTAAAGGACTGACCGCGTTTTTAGGGGCGCGGGTGTCTTTAGGGGCGCGGGGAACGGCGCAGTCTTTTGGCTTTTGTCTTTTAGGGGCGCGGGGAACTGCGCGACCGGCCCCCAC
>NZ_LIPP01000228.1 GCF_001418335.1 Streptomyces aurantiacus
GTCCGACGAGGTGGAGCCGCCCGGGGTGGTCCGGCCGGGGGCGGGGGTCGAGGACCCGGAGCCGGCGGACCCGGACGAGTCGGCCGATTCCTTCTCGACGCCCTCGTCCCCGTCTTCGTCGCCGTCCTTGTCGCCGTCCTTGTCCTTCTTGGACTTCTTCGTCTCCGAGGCCGAGGGGGAGGCCGACGCGTCCGGGGACCGGGAGCCCGCACCGGCGGACGAGCCGCTCCCGCCGGACGACGCCGAGCCGTCCGTGGCGGCCGAGGACCCGGCCGACGCCCCGTCCCCGGCGGACGCCTTCGGCTCGGACGACGGCGCCTCGATGCCCAGCTCGGCCAGGCTGAGCCCGCCGGCCGCCAGCAGCAGTCCCGCCCCCGCGAGGAGCATCCGCTTGCGCCGCCGCCGGTGCACCGCGGCCCGCCGGTCGCGGCGGTTCGCCCGGACCCCGCGGCTCCCCCGGCGTCGGGAACGGCGTCCCGCGCCGCCGTCCGGCTCGTCGTCCCCGTTCTCCGGGTCGTCGCGTTCGTCGGCGTCCGCACGGTCTTCCAGGGAGGCCGCGTGCTCCCGGCACGCTTCGGCCGATGTACCGCACCCCGGGCAAGCGAGGGCGCCATTGAGGTGCCGTTGGCACGGGTGGCAGTAGTCCATGACGCCGGAAGACTAAACTCCGCCCCGGTCACGTTCACAGGCGCAGCTGTGAAAGTTCTGTGCTGAACTACTGGTTCCGGTACGGCCAGTTGAGGACAGGACGGAACATTCGCGGCCTTCCCTCGCCATCACGCCCGAAAGCGTAGTTCGTTCGACCCATTGACACTTCCGCCACCCCGTCCTTACTGTCTGGCCAGCATTTCGAACGCATGACGAGATATCGAACAACATCGTAGAGCCAGAGACCAGAGCCAGAGCCGTAAGCACAAGCCGTAAAGCAGAAGCCGTAGAGCACAAGGGGCAATTTCCGTGCGTATCACCGGAATCAGCACTCACGTGGTCGGGACGCCGTGGCGCAACCTGACCTATGTGCAGGTGCACACCGACGAGGGCATCACCGGAGTCGGTGAGACCCGCATGCTGGGCCACACCGACGCGCTGATCGGCTATCTGCGGGAGGCGCAGGCCAATCACATCCTCGGCTCCGACCCCTTCGCCGCCGAGGACCTCGTGCGGCGCATGAAGTACGGCGACTTCGGGCGGGCCGGCGAGATCGTGATGTCCGGTATCGCCGTGATCGAGATGGCGTGCTGGGACATCAAGGGCAAGGCCCTCGGCGTACCGGTGTGGCAGCTGCTCGGCGGCAAGGTCACCGACCGCGTGAAGGCGTACGCGAACGGCTGGTACACCACGGAGCGCACCCCGGAGGCGTACCACAAGGCCGCGCAGGCGGTCGTCGAGCGCGGGTACAAGGCGCTGAAGATCGACCCCTTCGGTACGGGCCACCTGGAACTCGACCACGAGCAGTCGCTGTACGCGGTCTCGCTGATCGAGGCGGTCCGGGACGCGATCGGCCCGGACACCGAGCTGATGCTGGAGATGCACGGCCGTTTCTCGCCGGCCACGGCCATCCGGCTCGCCCGGGACCTCGCGCCCTTCAAGCCGGCCTGGCTGGAGGAGCCGGTCCCGCCGGAGAACCTGAAGGCGCTGGAGAAGGTGGCGGCGAAGGTCGACATCCCGGTCGCGACCGGCGAGCGCATTCACGACCGCATCGAGTTCCGCGAGCTCTTCGAGAGCCAGGCCGTGGACATCATCCAGCCGGACGTCGGCCACATCGGCGGCATCTGGGAGGCCCGGAAGCTGGCGGCGACCGCCGAGACGCACTACATGCTGGTCGCGCCGCACAACGTGGGCGGGCCCGTGCTGACCGCGGCGAGCCTCCAAGTCGGCTTCACCTCACCGAACTTCAAGATCCTTGAGCACTTCAACGACTTCGCGGACGCGGACATCAAGAAGGTCGTGAAGGGCGCCCCGCAGGTCGTCGACGGCTACTTCGAGCTGTCGCACGAGCCGGGGCTCGGCGTCGAACTGGACACGGACGCGGCGGCGGAGTTCCCGCAGCAGCAGGCGCGCTTCGATCTGTGGGCGGACGGCTGGGAGCAGCGCAAGCCGAAGGGCGGGGCCAAGTGACTGCGCCCGCCACCGGGTTGCGCGACGGCCTGTGGCAGGCTGTGCACCCCCGCCGCGGGCCGCTGTGGTCGCGCGCCGCGGCGGATCGAGGGGGGCACCGCCCCTTCGGGACCCCGACCCGCCCCACCGCCACGGAGCAGTCATGAGCGCCGTATCCCAGGCCGCCGTCGTCGCCGCGTCCCAGGCCGTCGTCATCGAGGGGCCGGGCGAGCACCGGCTGGCCCCCCACGAGCCCACCGCGCCCGCCGCGGGCGAGGCCCTCGTACGGGTCCACGCGAGCGGCATCTGCGGCAGTGACCGCGAGGTGTACCAGGGCAACCGCCCCGAGGGGTACGTCCGTTACCCGCTGACCCCGGGCCACGAGTGGTCCGGCACGGTCGAGGCGGTCGGTGCCGGGGTCCCGCACGGTCTGGTGGGCCGCAAGGTGGTCGGCGAGGGTTTCCGCAACTGCCAGGTCTGCGACCGCTGCCACGAGGGCGAGACGACGCTGTGCACGGCCGGCTACGAGGAGACGGGCTTCACCCGGCCCGGCGCCATGGCCGGCACGCTCACGCTCCCCGCACGGCTGCTGCACGTACTCGCCGACGACGCCGATCTGACGGCCGCGGCGCTCCTGGAGCCCGCGGCCTGCGTCGCGGCGGCGGCGCTCAAGGCGAACGCGCGCCCCGGCGAGCGGGTGGCGGTCGTCGGCACCGGAACGCTCGGCATGTTCGCCGTGCAGTTCCTGAAGGCGGGTTCGCCCTCGGAACTGCTCGTGGTGGGCACCCGCCCGGACCGCGAGAAGCTGTCGCGGACCTTCGGCGCCACCGACTTCCGTACCCGGGACCAGGAACTGCCCGCCGACTTCGACGTGGTGATCGAGACGGCCGGTTCCGCGACCGCCGCGACCACCGCCGCCGCCCTGCTGAGGCGTGGCGGGCGGCTCGTGCTCACGGGCATCCCGGCCGCGGGCGCCGAGGGTCTCGACCCCACCGAGCTCGTCGTACGGCAGCTGGAGGTGCACACCGTGTTCGGGGCGCCGCCGGAGGCCTGGGCGCACACGGTACGGGTCTTCGGCGCGGGTCTTCTCGATCCGCTCCCGCTCGTCACGCACGAACTGCCGTTGGACGAGTTCGCCCACGCCATCGAACTGGTGGGGTCGGGCGATCCCAAGGTCGGCAAGGTGCTGCTGCGGCCCTGACGGGCTGCCGGTGGACACCGGCAGCCCTCTGGGCCCGCGGCGCCGTCCGGCCCCCGAGCCGTACGCCGGTGCGGAGACCTGACGCCCCGTACCGGCGTACATCCATCGACCGAACCACGTCCGACATACCGAACACTCACGTCCAGTGCATACGTCTCGTGCATAGATCTCGTGCATCCGTCCAGCGCAGCCGTCCGGCACGTACATCGAACGCATACCTCGAACGCACTCTTTGCCAGAGCTAAGGAAAGCTTGTGACCGACGCTTCTCCCAAGGCGGCCCGTCGACCCGGTGAGCAGGCCCTCGCCGCGCTCGGCCTGGGCGCGCCCGCCCTGTCCCCCGCCGACGCCTCACCGCACGCCTTCCCGGGAGGCGGCCGCTGGCGCACCGAGGTCCCCTCGTGCGAGGGGCCCGAGGCGCTGGCCGTGGTCCTCAAGGAGTCCGCACGGCTCGATGTGCCGATCCACCGGATCAGCCAGGGCAGTGGCGTCTGGATGCTGACCGACGCCGAGATCACCGAGATGGTCGACGCCACCGCCGAGCGCGACATCGAGCTGTGCCTCTTCACAGGACCGCGTGGTACGTGGGACATCGGCGGTTCGACGCGCACCGACTCGCGGGGCGGCGGTCTGCGGGCCCGCGGTCACGATGCGGTGGCCGGCTGTCTCGAAGACGCCGTACGCGCAACGGAGTTGGGCGTAAAGTGCCTCCTCGTGGCTGACGAGGGCGTGCTGTGGTCTCTGCACAGGGCCCGTGTCGCCGGGATCATTCCCGCCGACACCACGCTCAAGGTCTCGGCACTCGTCGGTCCGGTCAACCCGGCCGCGTACGCCGTGTACGAGCAGCTCGGCGGGGACTCCATCAACGTGCCCAGCGATCTCACGCTGGACCACCTGACGGAGATCCGCAGGGTCAGCGCAGCCCCCATGGACATGTACATCGAGGCCCCCGACGATCTCGGCGGCTACGTGCGCATGTACGAGGTCGCCGAGCTGATCAGGCGCGGCGCCCCGCTGTACCTCAAGTTCGGCCTGTCCAAGGCACCCGGGATCTATCCCTACGGCCACCACATGAGGGACGTGACGCTGTCCACGGCACGGGAGAGGGTCCGGCGCGGCCGGCTCGCCCTGGACCTGCTGGCGCGGCACGGGGCGGACGGCGACATGGCGCCGATCGGCTCCCGGCTGCCGGGAACACTCCAACGTTTTGACATTCCCTCATAACGTTCCGAGTACACCCCCTTCACAAAAGCCGACGTGGCCGAACACAATCCGACACACCTCCTCTCGGTCGTTCCCCGCTCCATCGCCCCACAACTCCAGACCGAGCCCGTCAGAGCATCAAGGATGATGATCATGCGCAATCGCAAGGCAGCCCTCTCCGCCATAGCCGCGGCAGCCTCCCTCGCCCTCACCCTGTCCGCCTGTGGGCAGGACAGTGACGGCGGCAGTGAGAGCGACAAGGGCGAGTCGAAGAAGGGCTCCACCGTCGGTATCGCGATGCCGACCAAGTCGTCCGAGCGCTGGATCGCCGACGGCGCCAACGTGGAGAAGAACCTGAAGGCGGCCGGCTACAAGACCAAGCTGGCCTACGGCGAGGACGATCCGGACACCCAGGTGTCGCAGATCGAGAACATGATCACGCAGGGTGTGTCCGCGCTGATCATCGCGGCGATCGACAACAAGTCGCTCGACAACGTGCTCCAGCAGGCCAAGGAAGCCGACATCCCGGTCATCTCCTACGACCGTCTGATCCTCAACTCGCCGAACGTCGACTACTACGCGTCGTTCGACAACGAGAGGGTCGGCGAGCTGCAGGGCGGCTACATCGTCGAGAAGCTCGGTCTGAAGGACGGCTCCAAGAAGGGCCCGTTCAACGTCGAGCTGTTCGCCGGCTCGAACGACGACAACAACACCCAGTACTTCTTCAAGGGTGCGATGAGCGCCCTGCAGCCGTACATCGACAAGAAGCAGATCGTCATCAAGTCGGGCCAGACGAAGATGAACCAGGTCACGACGCTGCGCTGGGACGGCGGCACCGCCCAGAAGCGCATGGACGACCTGCTGACCTCGACGTACAAGAGCGCCAAGGTCGACGCGGTGCTCTCGCCCTACGACGGCATCTCCATCGGCATCCTGTCGGCGCTCAAGTCGGACGACTACGGCTCCAAGAGCAAGCCGCTGCCGGTCGTCACCGGCCAGGACGCCGAGGTCGCCTCGCTGAAGTCGATCAAGGCGGGCGAGCAGACGGCGACCGTGTTCAAGGACACCCGCGAGCTCGCGAAGGTCGCCGCGAACATGGTCGACTCGGTGCTCAACGACAAGAAGCCCGAGATCAACGACACCAAGTCGTACAACAACGGCGCGAAGGTCGTGCCCGCCTTCCTGCTGACCCCGGTGAGCGTCGACAAGACCAACTACCAGAAGGTCGTCGTCGACTCCGGCTACGTCAAGGCCGACGCAGTCAAGTAACCGCCACCCCCTAGGGATTGGAAGGCACGACCATGGCGGGACCCGTCCTGGAAATGCGCTCGATCGTCAAGACCTTTCCCGGCGTCAAGGCGCTCTCGGACGTCTCTCTGAGCGTCCGGCCGGGCGAGGTCCACGCCATCTGCGGTGAGAACGGCGCCGGCAAGTCGACCCTCATGAAGGTCCTCTCCGGTGTCCATCCGCACGGAACCTACGAGGGCGACATCCTCTTCGAGGGTGAGCCCTGTACGTTCAAGGACATCAGGGCGAGCGAGCAGCACGGCATTGTGATCATCCACCAGGAGCTTGCCCTGGTGCCCTACCTCTCCATCGCGGAGAACATCTTCCTCGGCAACGAGCACGCCACGCGCGGGTTCATCAGCTGGACCGAGACGCTGAGGCACGCGACCGAACTGCTGCGGCGGGTCGGGCTCGACGAGCACCCCGACACCCGCGTCGCCGACATCGGCGTGGGCAAGCAGCAGCTCGTCGAGATCGCGAAGGCGCTGTCGAAGAAGGTGAAGCTGCTGATCCTCGACGAGCCGACGGCGGCTCTGAACGACGCGGACAGCGGCAAGCTCCTGCAGCTCATCCTGGGTCTCAAGGACCAGGGCATCACCTCGATCATCATCTCGCACAAGCTCAACGAGATCGAGACGGTCGCCGACTCGGTGACCATCCTGCGCGACGGGCGGTCCATCGAGACCCTCGACGTGAAGGCCGCGGAGACCACCGAGGACCGGATCATCAGCGGCATGGTCGGGCGCGACCTCGACCACCGCTTCCCGGAGCGCACCCCGCACCAGGCCGAGGTGGGCGCGGCGCCCGCCCTGGAGATCCGCAACTGGACCGTGCACCACCCGATCGACCAGCAGCGCAAGGTGGTCGACGACGTGTCGATCCAGGTGCGCCGCGGGGAGATCGTCGGCATCGCCGGACTCATGGGCGCCGGGCGCACCGAGCTCGCGATGAGCGTCTTCGGACGCACCTACGGCCGGTACGCGGGCGGCACCGTCCTCAAGGACGGCACGGAGATCCGTACGAAGACCGTGTCCGACGCGGTCAAGCACGGCATCGCGTACGTGACCGAGGACCGCAAGCACTACGGCCTCAACCTCATCGACACGATCAACCGGAACATCTCGCTCAGCGCGCTGGGCAAGGTCGCCAAGCGTGGTGTGGTCGACGAGCACCAGGAGCGGCAGGTCGCCGAGGGCTTCCGCAAGTCGATGAACATCAAGGCGCCGACCGTCTTCGAACCGGTGGGCAAGCTGTCGGGCGGCAACCAGCAGAAGGTCGTCCTCAGCAAGTGGATCTTCGCGGGCCCTGACGTGCTGATCCTGGACGAGCCGACGCGCGGCATCGACGTGGGCGCCAAGTTCGAGATCTACACGGTCATCGACAGACTGGCCGCCGAGGGCAAGGCGGTCGTCTTCATCTCCTCCGAGCTGCCGGAGCTGCTCGGAATGTGCGACCGCATCTACACGATGTCCGCCGGGCAGCTGACCGGCGAGGTCCAGCGGGCCGAGGCCACGCAGGAAGTGCTGATGCGCCAGATGACGAAGGACAAGAGGTAAGACCGATGAGCACGAATGTGACCGCCAAGTCCCCGGCCCCGGCACCCGCCGGCAAGGGCGGCTCGACCGGCGGCGACAGCCTCCTGCAGCTGGTGATGGACGGCATGCGCCGCAACATGCGGCAGTACGGCATGCTGATCGCGCTGGGCCTGATCGTGGCGCTGTTCGCGGTGTGGACGGACGGCGACCTGCTGCTGCCGCGCAACGTCTCCAACCTGGTGCTGCAGAACAGCTACATCCTGATTCTCGCGATCGGCATGATGCTCGTCATCATCGCGGGCCACATCGACCTGTCGGTCGGATCCCTCACCGCCTTCGTGGGCGCCGTCGGAGCCGTACTGATGGTCAACCACGACGTCTCCTGGCCGATCGCCGTGGTGCTGTGCCTGCTCATCGGCGCCGCGGCGGGGGCCGCGCAGGGGTTCTTCATCGCGTACCTCGGCATACCGTCGTTCATCGTCACCCTCTCCGGCATGCTGACCTTCCGCGGTCTGACGGAGATCTTCCTTGAGGGCCAGACGCTCGGCCCGTTCCCCGAGGGCCTGCAGAAGGTCTCCAACGGCTTCCTGCCCGAGGTCGGCCCGGACACGAACTACCACAACCTGACGCTGCTCCTCGGCTTCGCCGTGATCGCCTTCGTGGTGATCCAGGAGGTCCGTGACCGCAGGCGGCAGCAGGAGTTCGCGCTCGAAGTACCGCCCACCAACCTGTTCCTGCTGAAGATCGTGGCCCTGGTCGCCGCGGTGCTCACGGTCACGATGATGCTCGCCAGCTACAAGGGCGCCCCGGTGGTGCTGCTCATCCTCGGCGTCCTCGTCGTGGGCTTCGGCTACGTGATGCGCAACGCCGTCATCGGCCGCCACATCTACGCGATCGGCGGCAACCTGCCCGCGGCGAAGCTGTCCGGTGTGCGGGACAAGAAGGTCACCTTCCTGGTCTTCCTCAACATGGGCATGCTCGCGGCACTGGCCGGTCTGGTCTTCGCGGCGCGCTTCAACGCGGCCTCGCCCAAGGCGGGTGTGAACTTCGAACTGGAGGCGATCGCGGCCTCGTTCATCGGCGGCGCGTCGATGAGCGGCGGCGTGGGCACGGTCCTCGGTGCGATCATCGGTGGTGTCGTCCTGGGTGTGCTCAACAACGGCATGAACCTCGTCGGCGTCGGCAGCGACTGGCAGCAGGTCATCAAGGGCCTGGTGCTCCTCGCGGCGGTCGGCTTCGACGTGTGGAACAAGCGCAAGGTCGGTTCGTAACGTGCCAGGTGGGGCCCCGTGGACGTACTGTCCACGGGGCCTCATTTTTTGTTGTACGCGGCTCTGTGCGCGGCATGAACCACCCACGTCTCGGGAAGTCAGGAACCGGTGAAAGAACTCTTCGGCGAACTCGCCGACGGAACGAAGGTCCACCGCTGGTCGCTGGAGAACGGCGGCACACGGCTGAAGGTCCTCAGTTACGGCGGCATCGTCCAGTCCCTGGAACTCCCCGACCGCCGCGGCCGGTACGCCGGCGTCTCGCTCGGGTTCGACACCGTCGAGGCGTACGAGACGTCCAGCCCGTACTTCGGTGCTCTCATCGGCCGGTACGGCAACCGCATCGCCAAGGGCCGCTTCAGCCTCGACGGCGAGGACCACCGGCTGCCCGTCAACGACGGCGGCCACAACCTGCACGGCGGGCCCGAGGGCTTCGACCGGCACGTCTGGGACGTGGCGGAGTTCACGTCCGGCGCCGACGTGGGCCTGGTCCTGCGCCGCACCAGCCCCGACGGCGAGATGGGCTACCCCGGCACGCTGACGACGCAGGTCACCTACACCCTCACCGCGCAGGGCGACTGGCGCGTCGACTACGAGGCGACCACCGACCGGACCACGGTCGTCAACCTCACCAGCCACGTGTACTGGAACCTGGCAGGTGAGGGCGCCGGCTCCGTCCACGACCACGAGCTGGTGATCGACGCGTCCCGCTACACGCCGATCGACGCGGGCCTCGTCCCGACCGGCGAACTCGCCGACGTCGCGGGCACCCCCTTCGACTTCCGCCAGCCCAAGGCCGTCGGGGCGGACCTGCGGCGGGCGGACCCACAGCTCCTGCACGCCCAGGGCATCGACCACAACATGGTCCTGGACAAGGGACTCACCGACAGCCCCGAGCACATCGCGACCGTCCGGGAGCCGGTCTCCGGCCGCACCCTGAAGATCGCGACGACCGAACCGGGTGTGCAGCTCTACACCGGCAACTTCCTGGACGGCACCCTCGTCGGCCCCGGCGGCCGGGCCTACCGGCAGGGCGACGCGCTGTGCCTGGAGACCCAGCACTTCCCCGACTCGCCGAACCGCCCGGAGTTCCCGTCGACCGTGCTCAGGCCCGGCGACACCTACCGGTCGACGACGATTCATTCGTTCAACTTGTAACAAGCCTTCACAGCTGGTTCACAACTTCCACATCGATGCACAGCCGTTGAACAGAGACACACAGCCGCCCGTACTTAGAGGCGGCCCGCGTATCCCCGCTCGGGCCGCCCCTCAAGGACGGAGGGTCCATGGCCGACAATGTCACCTCGCTGTTCCGCACCGGCGCGCACAGCCCCTCGATGGCCGCGCTGGCACGCGAAAGCGGGGAGGCGGGTCCGCTGGACTTCTGCATCCCGTGCAATCCGTACTTCCCCACGCCCGCGATGTTCGACGAGCTGACCCACCGGCTCCGCGACATCATCACGTACTACCCGAGCAGCGCGGACACGATCACCGCAGAACTGTGCAACCTGCTCCAACTTCCGCCGCAGTGCGTGGCGATGGGCAACGGTTCCACCGAACTGATCACCTGGATCGATCATCTGCTGGTCCGGGAGTCCCTCGCCATCCCCGTCCCCACCTTCGGCCGCTGGACCGACCAGCCGCTGGAGACCGGCAAGCGCGTCGACATGTTCCCGCTCCAGGAGAGCAACGGCTTCGCCCTCGACCCGGCGCAGTACATCCAGTTCATCCGCTCCCGCGGCACCCGCGCGGCCGTCATCTGCAACCCGAACAACCCCGACGGCGGCTTCCTGCCCCGCCAGACGATCCTGGCCTTCTGCGACGCGCTCGCCGATCTGGACCTGATCGTCATCGACGAGTCGTTCCTGGAGTTCGCCGACGCGGAGAACGAGCCGAGCGTCGTCGAGGAGGCCGTGATGCGGCCCAACGTCATCGTGCTGCGCAGCCTCGGCAAGAACTTCGGACTGCACGGCGTCCGGTTCGGCTACATGGTGGCCAACCCGGGGCTCGCGGGCAGAATCCGCTCGATGCTGCCCAAGTGGAACCTCAACGCCTTCGCGGAGACCGTGGTGTTCATGCTCAAGAACCACGGGCCCGAGTACGCGGAGAGCCTGCAACTGGTGCGCCGCGACCGGCTCGACATGGCACACCAGCTCTCCGCACTGCCCGGTCTCACGATCTACCCCTCGCAGGGCAACTTCCTCTTCGTACGCCTTCCGGTGGGCGCCGAAGGCACCGTGGTCCGGGACCGGCTGCTCACCGAGCACCGCATCCTGGTCCGCGAGTGCGGCAACAAGATCGGCTCGTCCAGCCGCTTCCTGCGGCTCGTGGTGCGCCCCCCGGCGGACGTACGTCGCCTGGTGTCCGGCATGGAATCGGTGCTCTTCGGGGCCAGGAGGGGAGCCGCCGTGCCCGAACTGAACACCGGGACCAACTACAGCTCGGGTACGGCGGCGGTCGACCGGCTGGTCGGTTCGACCAACGGCCAGGGCTTCCCGGGCCTGGCCGCGTCGGCGAACGGCATGGTCGGTCAGCCCCAGGCCCTGCCTCTCCCCCAGCCACTGACGGCCGGCGCGAACGGAATGGTCCAGCAACCGCAGCCGATGGTGGCCGCGGCGAACGGCATGGTGGGACAGCCCCAGCCGCTGACGGCCGCGCAGACCCGCGGCACGAACGGCATGCCGGGCGGACTGACCGCGGTGAACGCGCAGGGCCAGCCGCAGCAGTTCCCACCGCAGTTCGCGCCGCAGCAGGGCTATCCGCAGCAGCCCCAGGCGATGCCGCAGCCGCAACCGGTGCCGCCACCGCAGCCCACCGGCTGGCCGAACACGGCGGGCGCGTCCGACGGGGTGGGGTGGCCTGCGGCCGGCACCGTCAACCGGGTCGGCTGACCGACCCGGTTGCACCGCCAGAAGATCGCGCGGTTCCCCGCGCCCCTGGGTTTTCAGGGGCGCGGGGAACCGCGCGACCAGCCCCCACCGGGCCGCGGTGTCACACCGTGCTGACGCGCCACTCCTGGCAAGGGTTGCTCAACCACGTCCACTGCCGGACATCCGCCCCGTCAGCCGTCGAGCAGTCGGCGACATCCGCCACCTTCCCGGTCGCCTGGTTCACCACCCGGACGTATCCCCCACTCGTGGCAAGGAACCGGAACCGCTGGCACGTGTTGTCCAGCCACGCCCACTGCCGCAGATCGGCCCCGTCGGCGGACGAGCAGTCGGCCGTGTCCAGCACCTTCCCGGACGCCACGTTCACCAGCCGGCTCGTGTCGTCGCCGCGGTCCTCGACCCGCCACCGCTGGTTGGTGCCGCCGTTGCAGGCGTACTGCTGGACATTGGCCCCGTCCGCCGCCGAACCGCCCGCCACCTCCAGGCACTTACCGCTGTTGCGGTTGGTGAGCGTGTACGTGGCCGACGTGCCGGCAGGCTCCCCCGACGGCCCGGCCGCACTCGCGCCGAGCGCGACGGGCGTACCGAGGTTCGGCGACCCGTCCGAGTTCCAGGTGAACTTCTGGGCCCGGGTCGTCCGCCCGTTGTCGCAGCCGTCGCCCGCGCTGTCGTTGGCGTGGTAGACGATCCAGCTCTCGGTCCCGTCGGGCGAGTTGAAGAACCCGTTGTGCCCGGGCCCGTACACGCCTGCCGCGTCGTTGCGCTGGAAGACGGGCGTGGACTTCTTCGTCCAGGAGGACGCGGAGAGCGGGTTCGAGCCGGTCAGAGTCAGCTGCCCCAGCTTGTAGTCGGGCGTCCAGCAGCCGCTCGCCGAGTAGATGATCCGCGTCACCCCGCCCCGCTGGAGCACTTCGGGCCCCTCGTTCACCGTCCCGCCCGACTTCTCCCAGTCGTACGTGGGTGTCGAGATCGTCGAGAAGGAACCGCTGACCGTGTACGGATTGGACATCGGCGCGATCACGAGATTCTGCGTACCGCCGCTCGCGCTGCCCAGCAGATACAGCTGCCCGTTCATGTTCAGCACGCTCGGATCCAGCATCCAGGCGCTGTTCAGCCGGCTCTTGTACGTGTACGGGCCCATCGGGTCGGAGCCGGAGCTCTCCAGGACGTGGGTGCGCTGGGTCGGGTTGTAGTCGGAGACGTTCTGCCCGGCCACGAAGTACAGGTACCACCTGCCGCCGGAGTAGAAGAGCTCGGGCGCCCAGATGTTGCAGCAGCGCGAGGCCGCGTCGCCCTGCCACACCTGCACGCTGGGCGCGGTCGACAGCCCGGCCAGGGTCGGCGACCTGCGCATGGTGATGACGTCGGTCCAGCTCGTCGTCACCAGGTAGTAGTTGCCGTCGTGGTACGAGATCCAGGGGTCGGCGCCCTTCACCGACTTGACCGGGTTGCTGAAGGTGGCCGCGCTCGCCGACGGCTGCCCCAGGGACAGCGCGAGCAGCAGCGCGGCCAGCAGGGTCAGTAGGCGACGGGCCATCCGCTGCTCCAGTTCAGGAGGTTGATGCCGAGCTTGGGAGTGCCGTTGTCCTGGCCGTCGTAGTAGTGGTAGACGATCAGGTCGCCGTCCGAGTCCGCCATGATCGACTGGCCGCCGGGGCCGATGTACCGGCCGTGCGACTCCAGCACGGGTGTGCCGCCGTTGTTCGTCAGGGCGACGCCGTTCTTGTCGTAGTACGGCCCGGTGACACCGGTGGCCCGGCCGACCTTGACCTTGTACGTGGAGCTGGTGCCGGCGCAGCAGGTGTCGTACGAGGCGAACAGGTAGTAGTAGCCGTTGCGCTTGACGATGTACGGCGCCTCGACGGCCTTGGTGCCGGTCGGGCGGGACGCGATGGAATAGCGCGTGGTGTTCGTCGAGAGCTGTTTGCCGGTCGACGGGTTGATCTGGATCATCTTGAGCCCGGTCCACCAACTGCCGAAGGACAGCCACCACTTGCCGTCGCCGTCCACGAAGAGGTTCGGGTCGATGGCGTTGTAGTCGCTGGAGGTGGTGGACGTGTAGACCGTGCCGTAGTCGCTCCAGGAGCCCGGCAGTCCGGTCGTCGAACCGGCAAGCCCGATGGCCGACTTGTTCGAGCCGAAGGTCGAGACGGCGTAGTACATCAGGTACTTGCCGCCCTGGTACGAGATGTCGGGCGCCCATGCCTCGGTCGCGTACCCCGACCACCAGCTGGGCTTGGTGCCGAAGGCGTCGGCGCCCGCGCTGAAGGCGATCCGGTCGCTCGACGTCTTGTTGCCGAGGCCGCCGCCGGTGGCGTACAGCAGGTACTGGCCCGACGAGGTGCGGATCATCGTCGGGTCGTGGACGACGGTCGAGCCGGTGACGGTGCCCGGGTTGGGGTACGCGGACGCGGTGCCGGGGACGAGAGCGAGCAGGACGGCGGCGGGGAGGGCGAGGAGCGCGGTCCTGCGGGCACGGGTCCTACGGATACGGGTGCTGCGGGTGCGGGTGCGGGTGCTGCTGGAGGTACTGGAGGTGCGGCTCACGCGGGTCCTCCTACGGGTTGAGAGTGGGGGTGAGTGGGGGGAGTTGAGCGAACCGATTCGTTCGATATCACGAACGCTGGTCATGACTTCGAACGGGACCGTAGATTCGAACCCCTCGCGCGTCAACGGCTCACACAGCACCTCGCGCCCCGGTAACCGTCGAAAGTTTTCGGCACCCCGGCTGTCTCACAACAGACTTGACGTGCCGTCACTTTGCCCGACTCACAGCGATCCGACAGATTCCGTTTCTACGGTGCCGTGTTCATGACAGACTCACCGATCGGACGTCGAACCCTGCTCATCGCCACGGGCGCCACCGCGGCGGCGTTGACCGTGGGAGCCACGGCCCAGCAGACCCCCACCGTCGCCGACCAGGCGCCGGCCGCCGCCGCAGCCGTCTGCACCCTCACGAAGGAGATGACCGAAGGCCCCTACTACCTGGACGGACAACTGGTCCGCGCCGACATCAGCGAGGACAAGACCGGCATTCCGCTGAAGCTCACCCTCACCGTCGTCGACGACGACACCTGCGCTCCGCTCGGCAACGCGCTGGTGGAGATCTGGCACTGCGACGCGCTCGGCGAGTACTCCGGGTTCGTCGGCGGGAACGGGCACGACGAGCCCGACAACGGCACGTTCCTGCGCGGCGGGATCCTGACGGGCTCCGACGGCGTCGCGAGCATCACCACCGTCTACCCCGGCTGGTACCGGGGCCGTTGCGTGCACATCCACATCAAGGTGCACACCGACGTCACGCTGACCCCCGACGGCTCCTTCGAGGGCGGCCAGGAACTGCACACCGGCCAGCTGTTCTTCGACGAAGCCGTCACCACACAGGTGGCGCTGGTACCCGTGTACGCGGCCAACACGGTGCCGCGGACGACCCTCGCGCAGGACGGCATCTACGACGACGGGGGCGCGGCTTCCGGACTGCTGACCCTCACCCCGCTGGGCGGTTCGACGACGGCGGGCTATGCGGGCGTTCTGACGCTCGGTGTCGAGACGAGCTGAGGCCCGCCGTTCTTCGGCCGCAGCCGAGTGGGGGCTGGTCGCGCAGTTCCCCGCGCCCCTGAAAGACGGGGCTGCGCCCCTGTCTTTCGTCTTCGGGGGCGCGGGGAAGAACGCGACCCCCCTCATCCCCGCCCGCTGCGGCTGAGGACGCGCATACCGCCCGCGTCCACCACCCGCACCTGCAGCGATCCGCACCCGCAGCGGGTCCACACCGTGTACCCGCCCGCGGTGTCGTGCCGGGACACCACCTGGAAGGGCTCGGCGCGGTCCGGCCATCCGCAGTACGGGCACGCGTCACCGCCGGGCCCGCCCTGTGGCGTACTGGCCTCCTGGGCTGTGCTGGTCATCTTCAACTCCTCCTACGGGGCGCGACACAGCCAGGGTGTAACGGAACCTCTGTGTACGTCCAGGTTGTCTTTCTGGACCACACCTTGAAGCCGGGCCTTTATAATCGGGTCCCATGATTGATCTGCGCCGGCTTCATGTCCTGCGGGCCGTCGAGCACTACGGCACGGTGACCGCCGCCGCCCGCGCCCTGCATCTGACGACCTCCGCGGCCTCCCAGCAGGTGCGTCAGCTCGCCCGTGAGCTGGGCGTCGACCTGCTGGAGCCGCAGGGGCGCGGCGTACGGCTGACCCCGGCCGCCCGGAGCCTGATCACGCATGCCGACGCGATCCAGATCCGCTGGGACCAGGCGGAGCTGGACCTGCGCGCCGACCACGACGATCCGGCCGGACTGCTCCGGGTCACCGGCTTCCCGATGGCCGTCTCGGTGCTGCTCGCCCCGATGGCGGCCCGGCTGCGCGAACGCCACCCCCGCCTCTCCGTCCGCATCCAGGAGGCGGTCGTACCCGAGCACTTCGACCTGCTCTTCGAGGGCGGGGCCGACCTCGCGGTCGTCGAGGCGACCTCGCGCAACCCCCCGATCGGCGATGCCCGATTCGACCAACAGCCGCTCCTCGACGACCCGTTCGACCTGGTCGTACCGGACACACACCGGCTGGCGGGGCGCGAGCGGGTGGACCTCGCCGAGGCAGCGCGCGAGGACTGGATCGCGCCGGTCGAGGACAGCCCCTGCCGCATGCAGGTGCTGTCCGCGTGCGGCGCCGCCGGATTCACCCCCGACATCGTCCACCTGGCGATGGACTGGAACGTGATGGCCCACCTCGTCACGCACGGCCTCGGTGTCGCGCTCATCCCGCGGCTCGCCCACCTCACCCCCCACCTGCCGATCACCCGCGTCCGCTGCACGGGCGACCCGCACCGCAAACTCCTCACGTGCACCCGGGCCGGGGGCCACGAACGCCCGGCGGTCGCGGCGGCGCTGGACGTTCTGCGGGAACTGGCGCCCACAGCCGTGGCGTGAACACCACAGGAGGGCCGATTAGGGTGCCGCTGTGGGACGGTGGACGCGGTGCCGGGAAGGTGAGTGGCTGTGGAGGTGCTGGGGCACGGCGAGGGTCTCGACGAGCTGCTGCGGCTCGTACGGCGACAGGGGAGCCCGGCGGAGGTGCTGGAGCTGCTCGGCCGGCGCACCGGGGCGGACGTCGCGTGGATCGGACGCGGGGGCGCGGTCGAGACGGCCACGGCCGGGTTTCCCCGGCGCCTGGCGTCCGCGCTGACGCCGCAGGTGGAACGCCTGGCCGGCGGACGGCTCGCCGCGGCCACGACCCGGGTCGGAGAGCTGGAGGTGCGCCTCGAAGCGTTCGGGGGGCGCGAGCCGCGGCCGGTCCTGGTGACCGTCAGCGCGTCGGCGCTGTCGCGGGAGGCGGCCGCGCTGGCCTCGCAGGCCGGCGGCATCGTCGACCTGCTGAGCCAGGCGTCGGAGGCCGACGACGGCACACGGGGGTACGAGGCGAAGGCGGCGCAGCTGCGGTTCGCGGTCCTGACCGCCCTGCTGGCCGGGGACGTCACGATGGCACGGCGGATGACCACGGGTGACGTCCCGCCGATCCTGAACGCGGAACGGGTACGGGTCCACCTGCTGCACTGCACGCCCGCCGACCGCGACCGGCTGACCAGGACCTATCTGGACCCGTCGGGCTACCACGGCCCGGGTCTGATGGTGAACTGCCCGGTGTTCAGGGAGCAGTTGATCTGCCCCGTCGGCGACGACCCGGAACTCGGCGGCCGTTTCCGGCAGGGCGAGGTGCTGCGCCGGCTCGTCAGGGAGAACCCCGGGTACGCCCTTGGCGTCAGCAGACCGCACCCGCTCGCCGCCACGGCCGAGGCGTACGTCGAGGCCGTGCACGCCCTCGCTGTCGCCCGCAACTCCCCCGGCCGGCTTGCCGCCTACCGGGGACGGCCCTCGCTGGTGCACGTACTGCCGCGCCGGGCGGCCCTCGCCTGGGCGCGCGGCTATCTGGAGCCGCTGCAGGCGGTCCCCAAGCCCACCGTGGACGTCATCCGGCTGGCTGTGACGTTCTCCCGGTCCGGCGTGGCCCGTCTGCTGCACCTCAGCCGTACCACCGTCGCGGCTCACTGCCGCCGGGCGGAGGAGGCGCTGGGCATCGACCTCGGCGAGGTCCGCACCCGCGCCACGCTCGATCTGGCGCTGTCGCTCACGGCCCTGCCGGCCGATCCCTCCGACACCGTCCAGCCGGTCGCGCCGCCGCTCGGCGAGCTCCTTGCCGCCTACGCGGCCACGGCATGGGCGGAGCCCTTCCTGCGCCCGCTGCGCGACGCCGCGCACCGCGATCTGCACCTCACGGTGGAGGCCTGGATCGACGCCAACACCGACGCGCAGCGCACGGCCGCACAGGTGGGTCTGAGCCGCAACACGGTCCGCGCCCATCTGCGCGCCGCCGAACGCCTCCTCAACCGTGACCTGCTCACCACCGGTTCGGGCATTCACGACGTGGTGCACGCCCTGCGCGTGACGGCTGCGCAGCGTGCACACCCGACGACCGAATCTGGCCAGCGTGCACAGTGGTCGTCGACGGACGTCGCCTCCTAACGTGCACAGTGCGCGGCGAATGGCCCACGGGGGAGGTCATTCGCCGCGACGCGTTCCGGCTCCCGCCACACTCCAGTCACACCGTCACGTCGGAGACGCCCCCACAGGCTGAGGCGCCCCCTCCCCCTCTCTCTCCCTCTCCTTCTCTTCCTCCCGCTCCTTGCGATGGGCGCGGATCGAGTACGTCAGCGCCCCGGCCCACAGGGCGTACACGAGCACGTACACGCTCACGCCGACCGTGTCCGACGCCGCCACCCAGTCGCTCCTCAGCAGCGTACGGACGTTGGTGACGACGATGACGCCGCCGACCGCGGAGCCCAGGACGCGCGGGGGCAGCAGCCGCACCAGCCAGGCCGCGAGGGGCGCCGCGACCAGACCGCCGACGAGGAACGCGGCGACCCAGCGCCAGTTGAGGCCCTGGGAGTCCAGGGAGAAGAGGAACCCGAGGCTGGCGGCGACGGCGACGAGGAACTCGCTGGTATCGATGGACCCGATCACCTTGCGCGGCTCCAGCCGGCCGCCGGCCAGCAGCGCCGGTGTACCGACCGGGCCCCAGCCGCCTCCGCCGGTCGCGTCGAGGAAGCCGGCGACCAGGCCGAGCGGCGACAGGAACCGTTTGCGCAGCGGCTTGCCGAGATTGCCCTTGGGCAGGCCGCGGAACGTGAACCGGGACATGACGTACAGCCCGAGCCCGAGGAGGATCAGGGACATCACGGGCTCGGCGGTCCCGGTGGAAAGCCCGGACAGGACGGTCGCGCCGAGGAAGGAGCCGACGGCACCGGGTACGCCGATCCTGACGACGACCTTCCAGTCCACGTTGCCGAAGCGCCAGTGCGAGGCGCCGGACATCAGTGTCGTACCGATCTCCGCGAGGTGGACCGTGGCCGAGGCCGCGGCGGGGTTGGTGCCCATGGAGAGCAGCAGGGTGGTCGAGGTCACGCCGTAGGCCATGCCGAGGCTGCCGTCCACCAGCTGGGCGCCGAGGCCCGCCAGGGCCAGCAGTACCAGCGTGCGCATCGTGTCGTTCCGTCCCGTCGTGTCGCGGCGCCCCTCCGTGAGCCGGAAGGGACGGACGGGACGCTAGATGCCCGAACTGAGGATTGCCTGAGCACGCGATGAGGACACCGCACAGACGCCCACGGCCCGTTCCCTGTCTCCGGGGCGGCCTACCCGTCGCCCTCGGTGTCCGGTGCGGGCAGGCGCATGCCCCGGTACGACGCGTCAGGCCAGCCTGATCACGTTCCAGGACAGCGGCTCCAGGGTCGCCGTCAGCCTGCCGTCCTGGAGCGTGGTTCCCGTGACGTCGTGCGGTACGACCCGCTCCGGCTCGGCGAGCGTGTTGCGGGCGTCCGGGGCGGCGTCGGCCAGGGCCGTGTGCTCCACGACGGTCGTCAGACCGAGCGAGCCCAGTGCCACCTCCAGCGGCAGCGCCTCGGTCCGGCCGCGGTTGACGGCGAAGACGGTGACCGAACCGTCCTCGGCACGCACGGCGGTGGCGTGCAGCAGGTCCGTCTCGCCGTACTTCCTCGTCTCGTACGTCGGTGAGTCCACCCGTACGTCGAGGACCTGGCCGCGCCCGTACCGCGAGGCCTGGGCGAACGGGAAGTAGGTCGTCTGGCGCCAGGCCGGGCCGCCCGGCTCGGTCATGATCGGCGCGATGACGTTGACGAGCTGGGCGAGGCACGCGACGGTCACCCGGTCCGCGTGCCGCAGCAGCGCGATGAGCAGCGAGCCGAAGACGACGGCGTCCGTGACGTCGTAGCTGTCCTCCAGCAGACGCGGTGCCTCGGGCCAGTCGTCCTGCTCGAACGTCGTCGCCTGCTCCTGCCAGCGCGAGAGGTACCAGACGTTCCACTCGTCGAAGGAGAGGTTGATCCTCTTCTTCGACTTCAGCCGCGCGCCTACGTGGTCGCAGGTGGCGACCACGTTCTCGATGAAGGACTCCATGTCGACGGCGGAGGCGAGGAAGGAGTCGACGTCGCCGTCGACGGGCTCGTAGTAGGCGTGCAGCGAGATGTGGTCGACGACGTCGTACGTCTCCTGCAATACCGTCGCCTCCCACTCGGCGAACGTCTCCATGGACTGGCCCGAGGAGCCGCAGGCGACCAGTTCGACGCCGGGGTCCTGCTGGCGCATGGCGCGGGCCGTCTCGGCGGCGATCCTGCCGTACTCCTCCGCGGTCTTGTGGCCGGTCTGCCAAGGGCCGTCCATCTCGTTGCCCAGGCACCACAGCCGGATGCCGTAGGGGTCCTTGTCTCCGTGAGCCGCCCGGAGGTCGGACAGGGCGGTGCCGGAGCGGTGGTTGGCGTACTCCTGGAGTTCCAGGGCCTCGGCGACGCCGCGGGTGCCGAGGTTGACGGCCATCATCGGCTCGGCCTGCGGGCCGAGCTTCTTGAGGAACGCGATGTACTCGGAGAGACCGAAACGGTTCGTCTCCGTGGAGTGCCAGGCCAGGTCGAGGCGGCGGGGGCGGTCCTCGGCCGGGCCGACGGAGTCCTCCCACTTGTAGCCGGAGACGAAGTTGCCACCGGGGTAGCGGATTGTCGTGACGCCGAGTTCCCTGACCAGGTCCAGGACGTCCTGGCGCAGGCCCGCGTCGTCGGCGGTGGGGTGGCCGGGCTCGTATATGCCGGTGTAGACGCAGCGGCCGAGGTGTTCCACGAACGAGCCGAACAGGCGGGGGTTTACTTCGCCGACGGTGAAGGCGGGATCGAGGGTGAAGCGGGCGGTTTCGTGCATGGGTGGCCTGTTCGCCTTTCGAGAGGGAGGGGTGGCTTGCGTGTCGTTGGCGGGTGCGGGTTCGTTGTGGCTGGTCGCGCTCACGCGGCGGAGCCGCATATCGACACGGCCCCGCGCCCCCGAAAAAACGTGGGAGTTACTGGCCCGCCAGACCCGTGTGTGCGACGCCTGCCACGATCTGGCGTTGGAAGAAGACGAAGACGACGATCAGCGGCAGGCCCGCCATCAGGCCGCCGGCCATGAGCTGGGCCCACTGGATGCCGTACGAGTTCATGACGGTCGCGATGCCGTTCGGCATGGTCATCAGGTCGGGGTTGTTGGTCACCATGTACGGCCACAGGAAGTTGTTCCAGGACGCGATGAACGTGAAGATACCGACCGCCGCGAGGGAGGGGCGGGACAGCGGGAGCACGATGGTGAAGAAGACCCGCCAGCGGCCCGCGCCGTCGATGAAGGCGGCCTCCTCCAGTTCGCGCGGGATGCCCTGGAAGAACTTGTAGAGGATGTAGACCATCGCGGCGGGCGCGCACTGCGGCAGGATCATGCCCCAGTAGGTGTCCACCATCCCCATCTGCTGGACCGTGGTGAAGAGCGGGACACCGAGGACGGCCGGCGACACCATCAGGCCGGTCATGACCAGGCCCAGCAGGAGGTTCTTGCCGCGGAACTCGGTGCGGGCGAAGCCGTATCCCGCGAGCGCGCTGACGCTCAGCACCACGGCCGTCACGCACACCGAGACCACGAACGAGTTCACGAACCAGTTGGTGATGTTGCCGGTCTCGAAGATGGCCTGCCACGCCTGGGTCGTCCAGTCCTTCGGCAGCCAGTGCGTCGGCACCTCGACAGCCTCGGTCTCGGACTTCAGGGAGGTGAACAGGGCCCACACGAGCGGCGCGAGGAACACCGCGGAGACGGCGGTCGCGAGGAGGGTGAGCACGATCTGGCTGGGCGTCCAGGGCTTGCGGGGCGCCTTGTCGGTCAGCGTGCGGGGAGCCTTACCGGCCTTGACATGCGTCTGTGCGGCGGTGCTCATCGGCCGCCCTCCTCACGGTTGCGCAGCAGCCACATCCGCGCGAGGGCGACGGCCGCGATGATCACGAAGAAGATGATGGAGATCGCGGAGGCGTAGCCGACGCGGTAGCTGGTGAAGCCCTCTTCCAGCGTGTACTGCACGAAGGTGCGGGTGGAGCCCTCCGGTCCCGGCAGGAAGTCCATCATCACCACCGCCTGGTCGAAGACCTGGAGCGAGGCGAGGATCTGGAGGGCGAGGACGAGTCCGGTGATGTTGCGCAGCATCGGCAGGGTGATGTGGACCATGCGGTGCCAGGCGTTCGCACCGTCCAGTTTGGCGGCCTCGTAGAGGTGCGCGGGGATGCCCTGGAGGGCGGCGAGGTAGAGGAGGAAGCTGAAGCCGACCGTCCACCACAGGGTGCAGACGACGACGGCGAGCATGGCGTACGACTTGTCGGTCAGCCAGGGCGTCTCGCCGCCGAACACAAAGTTGATCATTCCGGTGCCGGGGTTGAACAGCCACTGCCACAGGTTGGCGGCGACGGTGGACGGCAGCAGGAACGGGGCGAAGAAGCACAGCCGCCACAGCCATTTGCCGCGCTCGATGTGGTGGGCGAGCATCGCGAGGAGGAAGGCGAGGACGGTGATGCAGGGCACGACCAGAAGCGTGAAGTACGCGCTGTTGCCGAGCGATTCCCACACCAGCGGGTCGTCCAGGGCCTCGCGGTAGTTGTCGAGGCCGACGAAGCTGGTGGCGTCGCCGGAGATGTTGGCGTCCGTGAAACTGAGGTAGAAGCCGCGCAGCAGCGGCCAGATCACGAACAGCGCGAACAGCGCGAGGAACGGGGCGACGAACCAGCCGCCGTGCTGGAAGCCCTGCTTGCGGCGGACGGTGGCGCCGGCCGCGGCGGTCCTCGCGCGCGACGGGGCGATGACGGTCTGTGCGCTGGTCGTCATGCGACCGCACCTCCCTGCGCGGCGGTCTTGCCGTCCATGGGGTTCTTCATGGCGAGCAGCTCGGTGAGTGTGCTCTTCATGCTGCGGGCGGCGGCGTCCGGCTCGGCGGAGCCCAGCGTCGCGGAGACGACGATCGGGCCGACGCGCTGGGCCAGGATGCCGGTGGATCCGGCGAACCACACCTTCGGCTCGGTGGCCTGGTGGTCCATCGCGGAGACGTACTCGCTCTGCGGGTTCATCTTCTGGTAGGCGGCCGTGGTGAGGGTCGGCGTGTACGCGGGTATGTGACCGCCGGCCGCCCACTGCTGGGCGTGCTGGACGATGTAGGCGGCGAGTTGGTGCGCGCCCTCGTTGGCGGCGCCGCCGCGGTCGGCCTGGTGCGGCAGCACGAAGGAGTGCGACTCGGCGTGGGTGGCCTGCTTGCCGAAGACGGGCGGCAGCGGGGTCGCGCCGTACTCGATCTTCGCGCCGTCGAAGACGGGCACCGACCAGTTGCCCTCCCAGACGAACGGGCCGCCGTTGACGAACTGTTCGGCGCCCGCGCCGCCCGCGAAGCCCGGGTCGGAGTACCCGTCGGTGACGTGCCGGCGCAGGAACTCCAGTACCTGCGTGGCCTTGTCGGTGTCGAAGGTGACCTCGGTGTCGGCGTCGTCGAACCAGGTGCCGCCGAGCTGGGTGTAGAAGGCGACGAAGAACCACCACTGGAAGTTCTGGTCGCTGGACCACATGCCGATGGTCTGCAACCCCTTCTTGGTGGCCTTCTTCGCCTCCTTCAGCACGTCGAACCACTCGTCGACGGAGGTGACCGCCACCATCTTTCCGTCGTCGCCGAGCAGCCCCGCCTTCTTCAGCACGTCCTTGCGGTAGAAGCAGAGCTGGACGTGGATGTCGAGCGGGAGGGCGTAGAGGGTGCCGTCGACGACGGCGCGCTTCCACAGCTCGGGGTTGAAGTCCGCTTGCCGCACGCCGTACTTGGCGAGCAGGTCGACGTCCCAGGGGTCGAGGAGCCGGCCCGGCGAGAAGCCGGTGACCCGGCCCAGGTGCATGACGCCGAGATCCGGCGCGCGGTTGCCCGCCGCGGCCATGGCCAGCTTGGTGTAGAAGGGGCTGCCCCACTGGAGGGTGGAGTCCTTGACGTCGATGTCCGGGTTCGCCGCGCGGAAGGCGTCCAGCATCGCGATCATGTTGTACCCGTCGCCGCCGCTGAAGAGGTTCCAGTAGCGGACGCGGGTGTCGGCGCCGGACGCGAGCGCGTCCGCTCCGGTGCCGAGCGCGGCGAATCCGAGGCTTCCCGCGACCGTCAACCCGCCGAGTCCTGCCAGGAAATGCCTGCGATCCAGGCCAGGTCGTCCCATGCCCTGCCCCATCTGTTCGGGTGCCATCATCCGAGTGCACTGTTCGAGATTTCGATTGATGCTCGTAACTTCGAACGGACCGTAGATAGGAAGCGCTTTCACGTCAATGGTTTGCGCAAAAACAGCGGTCCCCGTCCGGGAGATCGGACGGGGACCGCGGATGTTTCTTTACGGGGTTACAGGGTTACAGGGTTACGGGGTTACGGGGTTACGGGTTATGGAGGTTGTGCGCGTCGTCAGCCCGCGAAGGGGGGCTGAGGCAGGCCCTTGCCCGCGCCGGGGACCACGAGCACCGAGCCCGCCAGCGGGTGCGGCGCCTCCAGGCCCGTACGGGCTGTCGTGATGTACAGGTCGGTCAGGTCGGCGCCGCCGAACGTGCAGGCCGTCGCGCGCGGTACGGGTAGTTCCACGACCCGGTCCAGGGTGCCGGAGGGGGTGTAGCGGCGGACCGCGCCGCCGTCCCACAGGGCGACCCAGACGCAGCCGTCCGCGTCGACGGTGAGCCCGTCGGGGAAGCCGTCGCCCTCGTCGATGACCGCCAACGGGCGTCTGTTGGTTGCCTGTTGACCGTCGGAGTCGGTGTCGAAGTCGAAGACGTCGATCCGGCGTGTCGGCGTGTCGATGTAGTACATGAGACGGCCGTCGGGGCTCCAGCCCGTGCCGTTGCTCACCGTCACGTCGTCGAGGACGGCGGTGACCGTGCCGTCCGGGGCGACCCGGGAGAGCGTGCCGCCGCCGGGTGCCTCGTCGTAGCGCATGGTGCCCGTCCACAGGGCTCCGTCGGGTGCGACCGCCGCGTCGTTGGCGCGGCGCCCCGGCACCGGATCACGGTGCAGCCAGCGGAAGTCCTCCGGACCGGGACCGTAGAGGCCCACCCCGTCGCGGAGGTTGACGACCAGGCCGCCGCCCGCCCGCGGCTTGGCGGCGCCCACGTGCTGCTCGGTGGCCAGCACCGTGCGCCGCCCGGAGACCGGGTCGTACGTGTACACCCGGGACCCGAGGATGTCGATCCAGATCAGCCGCTGGGCCTCGGCGTCCCAGGTGGGGCCTTCCCCGAGGGCGGCCTCCGCCCTGACGGCCACCTCGTACGTACGCGTCCTCGTCATCCCACGCTCCGGTAGCCGAGGCGCTCCGACAGCTCGGCCGCGCCCTTGGCGGCGAGCCCTTCCAGTTCGACCTTGCGGTCCTCGCTCCACCGGATCATCGGTACGGAGATGGAGAGCGCGGCCACGACCTGGCCCGTGCGGTCGCGCACCGGCGCGGCGACACAGCTGACGTCGGGGTTCGACTCGCGGCTCTCCACCGCGATGCCGCGGGCCCGGATCTCGACCAGGGCCTCGCGCAGGGCGGCCGGGTCGGTGATGCTGTTCGGCGTCATCCGGATCAGGTCGGCGTCGTCGGGAATCCGCGAGTTCAGCTCGGGCGCGGACAGCGAGGCGAGCAGCATCTTGCCCACGGAGGTGCAGTGGGCGGGGAGCCGGCGGCCCGCGGCGGACACCATGCGCACGGCGTGCGTGGAGTCGACCTTGGCGATGTAGATGACGTCCGTGCCCTCCAGGATCGCCACGTGCACGGTCTCGTCGCAGGTCTCCGCGACGGACCGGGCGACCTGCTGGCCCTCGGCGGCGAGGTCCAGCTGCTCGGCGTAACGGCTGCCGAGCTGATACGGCCGCACGCCCAGCCGGTATCGTCCCGGCTNNGATGTACGAACGGGCCGCGAGCGTCGTCACCAGTTCGTGCACGGTGGTGCGCGGCAGTTGGAGCCGGCGCACTATATCGGGGGCGGAGAGTGTCCCGTCCCCGTCGAGGAAGAGCTCAAGTATGTCGAGAGCCCTGGTTACGGCAGGTACTAGGCGTCCCACAACTGGCCCCCTCCCTTGTGTTCGAGATTTCAACAGCCGATCGGCATAGCGAACACAGGCTACTCACACCGGTTACGGTGGGCAATGGGCGCGCGGGCACGGGCGGGCGGACGGTTACGGGTGAGCTGGACGGGCACGGGCGGGCTGGACGTTCACCGGTGGGCATGCAGTAAACG
>NZ_LIPP01000229.1 GCF_001418335.1 Streptomyces aurantiacus
CGTCGACGACGAACTCGCCGCCGGCTGCGTGCCGGTCCAGGGTCCCGGCAGCTACACCATCACCGGCGCCGACGGGTCGGTCACCGTCAATCTGTACGACGTCTGACGGGACGGCACCGGCACCAACGGATGGGGCCCGGAGGTTCACTCTTCAGTGAACCTCCGGGCCCCGACACATGAGTCAGTCCGTCGGTGGGCGCTTCGGGCGCCATACCACCAGCGCGCTCGTCTGCTGGACCTCCTGGTACGGGACCAGGTCGCGGCGGTACGAGGCGTGGACCGCGGCCTCGCGCTGCTGCATGGTCGCCGCCGCGCCCTCCAGGGCCGACTGCAGTTCCGCGACGCGGGACTGGAGCGCGGCGACCTGGTTCTCCAGCTCGATGATGCGCTTGATGCCGGCGAGGTTTATGCCCTCGTCCTGCGACAACTGCTGGACGGTGCGCAGCAGTTCGATGTCGCGGGCCGAGTAGCGGCGACCGCGTCCTGCCGTGCGGTCCGGGGAGACCAGGCCGAGGCGGTCGTACTGACGCAGCGTCTGCGGGTGCAGACCCGAGAGCTGGGCGGCCACCGAGATGACGTACACCGGTGTTTCTTCCGTCAGCTCGTAGGCTCTGCCGGTGAATGAGTTCTGCCGGCGACGTCCGGGTACGTCCATGGTGACCTCATGCTCCCTTCGCTGCCTCGAACAGCTCGGCCCGCGGATCCTCCTCCGCGGTCGCCTCGCGATACGCCTCCAGCGCGTCACGAGCCTTCCCCGTCACGTCCTTGGGGACACTCACCTCGACGGTGACCAACAGATCCCCCCGGCTGCCGTCCTTGCGGACCGCACCCTTGCCGCGGGCGCGCATCGTACGCCCGTTGGGTGTGCCCGGCGGCAGTTTCAGGGTGACCGGAGGTCCGGCGAGCGTGGGCACGCGGACCTCGCCGCCGAGCGCCGCCTCCGTGAAGGTGACGGGCACCGTGACGGTGAGGTTGTCGCCCTTGCGGCCGAAGACCGGGTGCGCGTCCACGTGCACGGTGACGTACAGGTCGCCCGCGGGCCCGCCCCGTTCGCCCGGTGCGCCCTTGCCGCGCAGGCGGATGCGCTGGCTGTCCGAGACCCCGGCGGGGATACGGACCTGCATGGTCCGGGACGACTTGGCGCGTCCCGAGCCGCCGCAGACCGCGCACGCGTGCTCCGCGATCAGGCCGCGGCCCTTGCAGTCGGGGCACGGGTCGGTCAGCGAGAAACCGCCGCCCGAGCCGCGCGCCACCTGACCGGTGCCGACGCAGGTCGGGCACACGCGCGGTGTGCCGTTCTTGTCGCCGGTGCCCGAGCAGGCCTTGCAGGGTGACTGCGAGGTCATGCGGAGCGGCACGGTCGCGCCGTCCACCGCCTCCGTGAAACTGAGCGTGACCTCGGTGTCGATGTCCTGGCCGCGCCGCGGCTGGGTACGAGTGCCGGGCCCTGGGCCGCCGCGGTTGAAGAGACCTCCGAAGACGTCCCCGATGCCGCCGCCGAAGCCGCCCGCCTGACCGGCACCGCCGGCTCCGCCCTGGGGGCCGCCTCCGAAGAGGTCCCCCAGGTCGAAGTTGAAGGAACCACCCGAGCCTGCGGGGCCCGGCCGGTAGCCGCCGTTGCCGAAGAGGGTGCGGGCCTCGTCGTACTCCTTGCGCTTCTTGGGGTCCCCAAGGATGTCGTTCGCCTCGGAGATCTCCTTGAAGCGGTCCTCGGCCTTCGCGTTCCCCTTGTTGGCGTCCGGGTGGAACTCGCGGGCGAGCTTCCGGTACGCCTTCTTGATCTCGGCCTCGGTGGCGTCCTTGGGGACGCCGAGGACCTTGTAGTAGTCCTTCTCGATGAAGTCCTTGGTGCTCATCCTCGACGCCCCTCCTTCCGTACGTCACTCTCACGTACGCGCTCAGCCTGCTCCGTGCGTGCGGGCGCGCGTACGGTCCGTGTCACGTCAGCCCTCGTCCGGGCCACCGCTCTCCTTGTCGTCGGCCGCCCCGTTCGCCGTGCTCGCCGTGTTCGACGGGTCCGTCTCGTCGCCCTGGGCGGGCTGCGCGCCCGGCTGCGGCTCCGCGACCGCCACCCGCGCAGGGCGGATGGTGCGCTCGCCGAAGCGATACCCCGGCTGGAGAATCGCCACGCACGTCGTCTCCGTGACGTCCGGCGCGTACGAGTGCATCAGGGCCTCGTGGATCATCGGGTCGAAGGGCTCGCCCTCCTTGCCGAACTGCTGCAGGCCCATCTTTCCCGCGACGGCCTCCAGCGACTCGGCCACCGACTTGAAACCGCCGACCAGTTCTTCGTGTTCCCGGGCGCGGCCGATGTCGTCGAGCACGGGCAGGAGCTCGGTCAGGAGGTTCGCGATGGCGACCTCCTTGACCGCGATCCGGTCGCGCTCGACCCGGCGGCGGTAGTTCTGGTACTCGGCCTGGAGCCGCTGGACGTCCGCCGTACGTTCGTTGAGCGCCGTACGGACCTGGTCCAGCTGGGCCGTCAGGCCGGTGATCTGGGCTGCGGACCGAGCTGCTGCCGTGTCCCCGGCCGGGGCCGCCCCGTCCTCCGCGGAGGAGGGGGCGGCCTGCGGCTCGGCGTCTTCAGAGGTGGCGCCGGAGGGGACGTCGGGCTGCTCGTCGAAGCCCGGGGTCTCCTCCGTCACGCGGCACCGTCCTTGCGGTCACGGTCCTCGTCGACGATCTCGGCGTCGACGACGTCGTCGTCGGCCTTGGCGTCGGCTTCAGGACCCGCGCCGGCACCCGGGGCCTCGGCGCCCGCGGCACCCTGGGCGGCCTGGGCGTCGGCGTACATCGCCTGGCCCAGCTTCTGGGAGACGGCGGCGACCTTCTCGGTGGCCGTACGGATCTCAGCGGTGTCCTCACCCTTGAGCGCGGCCTTCAGCTCCTCGACGCTCGCCTCGACCTCGGTCTTGACGTCGCCGGGGACCTTCTCCTCGTTGTCCTTGAGGAACTTCTCCGTCTGGTAGACGAGCTGCTCGCCCTGGTTGCGGGCCTCGGCCGACTCGCGGCGACGGTGGTCCTCGTCCGCGTACTGCTCGGCCTCCTGGCGCATCCGGTCGACCTCGTCCTTCGGCAGCGAGGAGCCGCCGGTGACGGTCATCTTCTGCTCCTTGCCCGTGCCCAGGTCCTTCGCGGTCACGTGCATGATGCCGTTGGCGTCGATGTCGAAGGCGACCTCGATCTGCGGGACGCCGCGCGGGGCCGGCGGCAGACCCGTCAGCTCGAACATCCCGAGCTTCTTGTTGTACGCCGCGATCTCGCGCTCGCCCTGGTAGACCTGGATCTGGACGGACGGCTGGTTGTCCTCGGCCGTCGTGAAGATCTCGGACCGCTTGGTCGGGATCGTGGTGTTGCGCTCGATGAGCTTGGTCATGATCCCTCCCTTGGTCTCGATACCGAGGGACAGCGGGGTCACGTCGAGGAGCAGGACGTCCTTGACCTCACCCTTGAGGACACCGGCCTGGAGGGCGGCGCCGATGGCGACGACCTCGTCCGGGTTGACGCCCTTGTTGGCGTCCTGGCCGCCGGTCAGCTCCTTGACGAGCTCCGCGACGGCGGGCATACGGGTGGAGCCACCGACGAGGACGACGTGGTCGATCTCGCTCAGCTGGATGCCGGCGTCCTTGATGACGTTGTGGAACGGCGTCTTGCAGCGCTCCAGAAGGTCGGCCGTGAGCTGCTGGAACTGGGCGCGCGTGAGCTTCTCGTCCAGGTGCAGCGGGCCCTCGGCGGACGCGGTGATGTAGGGCAGGTTGATCGACGTCTCCGTGGAGCTGGAGAGCTCGATCTTGGCCTTCTCCGCGGCCTCGCGCAGGCGCTGGAGGGCCATCTTGTCCTTGCCCAGGTCCACACCGTGGCCGGAGTTGAACTGCTTCACCAGGTAGTCGACGACCCGCTGGTCCCAGTCGTCACCACCGAGGTGGTTGTCGCCGTTGGTGGCCTTCACCTCGACGACGCCGTCGCCGATCTCCAGGAGCGACACGTCGAACGTGCCGCCACCGAGGTCGAAGACGAGGATGGTCTGGTCGTCCTTGTCGAGGCCGTAGGCCAGGGCGGCGGCCGTCGGCTCGTTGACGATACGCAGGACGTTCAGGCCCGCGATCTCGCCGGCCTCCTTCGTCGCCTGACGCTCGGAGTCGTTGAAGTACGCCGGGACGGTGATGACCGCGTCGGCCACCTTCTCGCCCAGGTACGCCTCGGCGTCGCGCTTCAGCTTCTGCAGGATGAAGGCGCTCATCTGCTGCGGGTTGAAGTGCTTTCCGTCGAGCTCGATCTTCCAGTCCGTGCCCATGTGACGCTTCACGGACCTGATGGTCCGGTCCACGTTCGTGACCGCCTGGCGCTTCGCGACCTCTCCGACGAGCACCTCGCCGTTCTTGGCGAAGGCGACGACGGACGGCGTGGTCCTGGCGCCCTCGGCGTTGGTGATGACGGTGGGCTCACCGCCCTCCAGAACGCTCACGACGGAGTTAGTCGTGCCCAGGTCGATGCCGACCGCACGTGCCATTTCGATTCCTCCAGCAATGACTTGAGTGGAACGGGCTCAAGTGTGCATGACGCTTGCCGCTCGGTCAACAGAGCTGAGTCGTGGGGGCTCAACTCTTATCTCTTGCTTAGGCGCATCTTGGGGGGTGACCTGCGGTCGCTTGGTCGTCTGCGGGGTGGTGGGGGCTGGTCGCGCAG
>NZ_LIPP01000023.1 GCF_001418335.1 Streptomyces aurantiacus
GAGAGTAGGACGCCGCCGAACGATTATTGTGAATGAGCCCCCGCACTTCGGTGCGGGGGCTTTTTTGCGTTCGGGTTCGTTTTGCGTTCGAGTATCGGGCATCGGGACGACCGGACCGGTATTTCTGCGGAATTTCAGAGACGGCCCGCGGCCTTGAGAGCCAGGTATGCGTCCGCCAAGGCCGGCGGGAGTTCGTCCGGTGTCGCGTCGACGACCGTGACTCCGTGTCGGGTCAGTTGTTCGGCGGTGCGGTGACGTTCCGCCTGGGCTTGCGCCGCGGCGGCGGCCTCGTACACGGACTCGGTGCTGCCCCGCGCCGCGGCCATGCGCTCGATGTGCGGGTCGGAGACCGAGGCGACGAGGACCGTGTGGCGCTGGGTGAGGCGGGAGAGTACGGGGAGCAGGCCCTCCTCGATGGGCGCCGCGTCCAGAGTCGTGAGGAGCACGATCAGTGAGCGGCGCGGGGCCGTGCGGAGCGCGGTGGAGGTGAGGCCGCGGGCGTCCGTCTCGACGAGTTCGGGTTCGAGATGTGCCATGGCATTGACCAGGGAGGGAAGGACATCGCCTGCGGCTCGCCCCTGTACCAGGGCGCGTACCCGGCGGTCGTACGCGAGAAGATCCACCCGGTCGCCGGCGCGGGAGGCGAGGGCCGCCAGGAGGAGTGCCGCGTCCATGGAGGCGTCGAGGCGGGGGGCGTCTCCGACTCGACCCGCGGCGGTGCGGCCCGTGTCGAGGATCAGGAGGATGTGCCGGTCGCGCTCGGGACGCCAGGTGCGTACGGCGACCTTCGACCGACGGGCGGTGGCGCGCCAGTCGATCGAGCGGGTGTCGTCCCCGGGGACGTAGTCGCGAAGGCTGTCGAACTCGGTTCCCTCACCGCGCGTCAGGACGCTGGTGCGGCCGTCGAGTTCCCGCAGACGGGCCAGTTTCGAGGGGAGGTGCTTGCGGCTGGTGAAGGGGGGCAGGACGCGTACCGTCCACGGGACCTTGTGGTTGCCCTGGCGGGAGAGGAGGCCGAGAGGGCCGTACGAGCGGATGGTGACGCGGTCCGCCTGACGGTCGCCGCGGCGGGTGGGGCGCAGGCGGGTGGTGACGCGTCGGCGTTCGCCGGCGGGGACGGTCACCTGGTGGCGGGACGCGGTGATTTCCGTGCCGGGCTGCCAGCTGCTCGGGGGCCAGGCGTCGCGGATACGAGCGCGCAGGGGGCGGCTCGACGGGTTCGTGACGGTGAGGGTGACGTCGGCGGTCTTTCCGAGGCGTACCGATGTGTCGCCGGAGCGGGTCAGGCCGAGGCGGCGTACCGGTGCCGCCAGGGCGAAGTCGCAGGCGCAGGCGAGGGCCAGGGGAGTGTTCACGGCCAGGATGCCCGTCCAGCCGGGTTCCCAGATGCCTACGGGGAGGGTGCCGAGGGCCGCCAGGAGGGCGGCGCGACCGGTGAGGGTCATCAGCGGGGCACGGGGACGTGGGAGAGGATCGCGTTGATGACCGAGTCGGCCGTCACGCCCTCCATCTCGGCCTCCGGGCGGAGTTGGATGCGGTGGCGCAGTGTCGGCAACGCGAGGGCCTTCACGTCGTCGGGGATGACGTAGTCGCGGCCGGTCAGCCAGGCCCAGGCGCGGGCCGTGGCGAGGAGCGCCGTCGCGCCGCGGGGGGAGACGCCGAGGGTGAGGGACGGCGAGTCGCGCGTGGCGCGGCAGATGTCCACCACGTAGCCGGTGATCTCGGGGGACACCGCGGTCTTGGCGACGGCCGCGCGGGCCGCTTCGAGGTCTGCCGGACCCGCTACGGGGCGTACGCCGGCGGCGCGCAGGTCGCGAGGGTCGAAGCCCTCCGCATGGCGTGTGAGGACGTTGATCTCGTCCTCACGGGAGGGGAGCGGGATCGTCAGCTTGAGGAGGAAACGGTCCAGCTGGGCTTCCGGGAGGGGGTACGTGCCCTCGTACTCGACCGGGTTCTGGGTCGCGGCGACAAGGAACGGCTCGGGGAGCGGGCGCGGGGTGCCGTCGACCGTGACCTGGCGCTCCTCCATCGCTTCGAGGAGCGAGGACTGGGTCTTGGGCGGGGTGCGGTTGATTTCGTCCGCGAGGAGGAGGTTCGTGAAGACCGGGCCGGGCTGGAAGGAGAACTCCGCGGTGCGGGCGTCGAAGACGAGGGAGCCCGTGATGTCGGTCGGCATCAGGTCGGGGGTGAACTGGACGCGCTTCGTGTCGAGTTCCAGCGCGGACGCGAGGGCTCGGACGAGCAGCGTCTTGGCCACTCCGGGGACGCCCTCCAGCAGGACGTGCCCCCGGCAGAGCAGGGCGACGACGAGGCCGGTCACGGCGGGGTCCTGGCCGACCACGGCTTTGGCGATCTCGGCGCGCAGGGCTTCGAGGGAGGCGCGGGCAGAGCCCGGATCCCCGGTGTTCCCGGCGTTGTCAGTGGTCGGGTCCATCATGGACGGCGTACCTCTCTTTCGAGGGCGTCGAGTTGGTCGGCGAGTGCGATGAGGGCCGCGTCGTCGTGGGGCGGCGGCCCGAAGAGGAGGGCTTGGAGGGGCTGCCCTTCCCGGTGGAGTCGGGCGGACAGGGCGGGGAGCAGGACCTCGGGCGCGTGCGCCTGGGTGGGGGAC
Source organism: Streptomyces aurantiacus (assembly GCF_001418335.1). Lineage (GTDB taxonomy): Bacteria > Actinomycetota > Actinomycetes > Streptomycetales > Streptomycetaceae > Streptomyces > Streptomyces aurantiacus. Next base: position 2,612 of record NZ_LIPP01000023.1, read on the forward strand.
ACACCGACGAGGGGGGCGAGGCGAGTCCGGGTGGTGGAGCGCAGGGCTCCCGCGGCGCGGTCGCGGGCGTTGGACTTGCGGTAGAGGCGGGCGCGGCCTTCGACGGTCTCGGAGGCGCGGATCGCGACGGGGAGCCGTTCGGGGACGAGCGGGCCGAGGCGGCGGGCGCGCCACAGGGCGGCGAGCACCGCGGCGACGAAGAGCTGCAATGTGCCCCAGAGCCAGCCGGAGGGGACGAGGTCGAGGAAGCTCTGGTCGCCGCCGTCGGTGGCCGAGTCGTCGGAGAGCGAGGGGAGGTACCAGACCAGGTGGGGGCGGGAACCGAGGAGTTGGAGAGCGAGGGAGGCGTTGCCCTGCTCGTCGAGGCGGTCGTTCTGAAGGATGTCGGGCGCGCCGAGGACGACGGTGTCGCCGTCCCCTTCGGATGCCGGTATGCGCAGCAGGGTGGGGAGGCCGTCGCTGGGGTAGCAGGAGTCGGCGTCGGGTGCGTCCGTCGAGTAGCGCAGGTTGCCCGTGTCCGCGGTGCCCGCTCGTCGGGCGGCCGGCAGGGTGCAGTCCGGCGCGAGCGTGGAGTCGTAGCTCGGTGCGGGGTCCGCTTCGACTCCGGGGGCGAGGGTGTTGACAGAGGGGGTGCCGGGGGCGACGAGGACGGTGCGGCCGCCGGAGCCCTTGAATACGGAGTGAAGGGCGACCTGTTGACGGTCGGTCAGCAGGTCGGGGCGGGCGATCAGGAGTGTCGTGTCGGGGCCGGCCGCGGTGCTCGCCTCGGCCGAGGTGGTGACCACGCGTGTGGACACGCCCTGGTCGGCGAGCAGTTCGGTGACGGCGCGGCTGCCGGCCGGGTCGGCGGAGCGCGGGTCGAGGCTGCCGTGCTGGGCGCCGGAGCGCACGACGGCGATGGCGACGGCCGCCGCCAGGAGGATCACGAGTGCGAGCAGGACGCCGCGCGAGCGGGTCCACACCTGGCGGGTGGTGGGCGACACGGAGGTGGACGGCGAGGTGGCCTCGGGCGCCTCGTGTGCGGGTGCCTCGCTGCTCATTCGGCGGCCCCTTGGCGGGCACTGTGGTGCGTCGTGCTGGGGGTGCTGCTGGTGAGGACCGGCCTGGTGCGTTCCAGGTCGTGGTCGAGTCGGGCCAGGCGGTGGTACGTCTCGGGGGTCGCCGTTCGTCCGCCGTACGTCACGTCGTCGAAGTCCCGTGCCGCGGCGCGCAGTCGGTCCGTGTGGGCCGGGAGCGCACGGCTCGCTTCCGCGGCGGCCTCGTCGGCGGTGCGTCCGGGGCGGGGGTCGAGCAGGGCGCGTTCCTCCAGGGAGCGGACGACGGCGCGCATGCGTTCCTGGACGGCCTGGTTCCAGTGGCTCTGGGCCGCCTGTGCCTCGGCTGCCGCGCGGTGTTCGGCGGCGCTGCGCGGCCGGTCGTCGAAGAGCGGGGCCGCCGACGAGGGGCCTCGGCGGGGGGAGCCGAGGCGCCACCAGAGGGCGCCGACGATCGCCACGGCCACCAGGACGATGACGAGGAGGCCCAATCCGCCTCCCGGGGTCGCCGAGGAGGCGGCACCGAGCAGTTTGTCGACCCACTCCCAGAACGCGTTCAGCGCCCGTCGGAGCAGGCTGGGGTCGTTCTCGTGGTACATGCGCTTCGACAGCTCGCGCCGGGCGGCCTCCCGCGCGGGGTCGCGCGGGACGGTCACCGGTGGTTCGCCGTCGGCGCGTGGCAGCGCCAGTACCGCTGTTACCGCTGTGAGAACTCCCCCCGCCAGGCTCACTCCGTCAGCTCCCGGGGGTGGAGCCGGGGACGCCCGAGCCGTAGTCCTGGAGACCGGCCGCGCGGGCCAGGTCGAGGTCGAGGGCCTCGCGGCGGATGCGCTGGTCGATGTAGAGGAGCACGGTGACACCGGCGGTGATCGGGAAGGTGAGCAGGGAGCCGATCACCGAGCCGATGCCGCTGATGATGAGGAACGTCCAGCCGAGGTCGCCGGCGCCGCTGTTGAGCAGGCCGTCGATGCCGTCGCCGCTGAGGGCGGAGGCGAGGACGGCGAACGGGATCACGATGATCGACGCGACGATGTTCGCGATGATCGTGGCGAGGAGCTGGATGCCGAAGACCCGCCACCAGGAGCCGCGGACCAGTTTCACGGAGCGGCTCAGGGACTTGCGGACGCCCTGCTTCTCCAGCATCAGGACGGGCGAGGCCAGGGAGAGGCGGACCATCGTCCAGAGGGCGACGACGGCCGCGGCCACGCCGCCGAGGACGGCGAGGGTGGTGGAGCCGTCGCCGCCGCCCGCGAGGAAGCTGTTGGTCGCGACGCGGTAGGTGGCGGCCGGGTCGATCGCGGCCCCGTTCAGCTGGATCGAGTCGGTGACGACACGGTCGGCCCCGCTCTTCGTCAGGTCGAGCGTGTAGGTGAGGCCCGACGAGATCTGCAGCACCTTCGGCGAGGTCGCGTTCGTACCGGTGACCTGCTCCTTGAGCACCTGGACGAGCTGGGCGCCGGTGAAGTCCTGGAGGTTCACGGTGTTGGCGAACGGCTGGACGGTGAAGCCCTCGGCGTAGGTCACCACGCCGTCGCCCTCGGCGCCCCTGGCCGCGTAGGTGAGCGGCGCCCGGATACCGCCCGGGTTCATCAGCGCGAGGTCGGTCCCGGGGTCCAGCTCCTTGCCGTACGCGAGCTGCGCGTCGGCGATCAGGTCGCCGATCGGGGACTCGGTACCGGCGTTGGAGACGTCACCGGAGATGTACCCGATGGGCTTGTTGCCGATCGGTGCGGCGAGGGTGCCCCACTTGGTGATCAGCTCGGTCATGTCCGGGGCCTTCGCCACGTCCCGCGTCACCACGTGGTTCGCGGAGGGGACGGCGGTCCGGGCGATGTCCCCGGTCAGGCGGTCGTACGTCAGCGTCGTGTCGGTGTAGAGCCGCCCGAAGGACGCGGCCGAGGTGACCGTGCGGGGCTTGCCCGACGGGTCGTCGATCGTGCACGCGTACGCGGCGTGGGTGTGGCCGGTGACCAGCGCGTCGACCTTCGGCGTGACGTTCTTGGCGATGTCCACGATGGGGCCGGAGATACCGTCGCCGCCACCGGGCGAGTCACAGTCGTAGTTGTACGACGACGAGGCCGGCAGCCCGCCCTCGTGGATCAGTGCGACGACCGACTTGACGCCCTGCTTCTCCAGCTCCTTGGCGTACTTGTTGATCGTCTCGACCTCGTCCTTGAACTTGAGGCCCTTCACGCCCTCGGCGGAAACGACGCCCGGGGTGTCCTCAAGGGTGACGCCGATGAAGCCGACCTTCACGCCGTTCTTCTTCCACACCCAGTAGGGCTTGAGGATCGGCTTCTTGGTCTTCTCGTCGAGGACGTTCGCGGCGAGGTAAGGGAAGTCGGCACCCTTGAACTTCTTGCCCTTCACATAACAGCCGTCCGTGGGGTGGCAGCCGCCGTTCTGCAGGCGGCCCAGTTCCTTGGCGCCCTCGTCGAACTCGTGGTTGCCGACGCTCGTCACATCGAGGTCGAGCTTGTTCAGCGCCTCGATGGTGGGCTCGTCGTGGAAGAGCCCCGAGATCAGCGGGGAGGCGCCGACCATGTCGCCACCGGCCGCGGTGACGGAGTACCTGTTGCCCTGGCGGGCCTGGCGCAGATGCGTCGCCAGGTACTCGACACCGCCCGCGTCGATCGTCTTGGTGGTGCCGTCCGCCTGGTTCTCGGTGACCCGGCCGGAGGAACCGGACGGCGGCTCCAGGTTGCCGTGCAGGTCGTTGAAGGAGAGGAGTTGGACGTCCTGGTAGCGCGGTACGTCGTGGTGGCCGGGCTTCTTCGCCGACGAGTCCGCGGACGTGCCCGCGGACGTGCCCGCGGACGCCGGCAGCGCCGCGACCAGAGCACCGACGGTGGTGACACCCGCGGCCACCGCGAGGAACCGGGTGGTGCGGTGTCTGCGGCGGACCGGCTGAGGTGTGGCTGACATGTGCCCCCCTGTGGGTTGGCTGGTATGCGTATGTGGCTGATATACGGGCCTCGTCCCGGCGCAGCCTAGAGTCAACGCGCGTAGCGCGACAGGGGCGCGGGGTTACGGGCTGGTTGCCTACAGGGTTACTTCACCGCGAAACGGACGGGCCACGTACCGGCTGCGTACCGGCTGCGCACCGGAGCGTGCCGGCCGCGTACTCCCCCTGAGGGGCTGCTTCGACATGGACCGGACATGCCGTACCCCCGTGACCCCGGCCGCCGTACCCTCGTACCCATGACCAGCGACGACACCGCACCGGCTGCCCGTAGGCTCTCGGCCTCGCTCGGCAAGGGTGGTATTCCCACGCCCCGTTCCATCGACGTCCTCGCCACGCTGAGCCCCGAGCGGGCCGAGACCGTACGCGCGCTCCTCTCGGCGGCCGCCCTGGCCGACGGCCAGCAGGCCGTGTCCGAGCAGGGCCGGCTGCGGCTGCGCGGAGACGCCCGGGACGGAATCCGCCATCTGCTGCTGAGCGCCCAGGACCAACTCGTCGGGTACGCGCAACTGGAGGACACCGACCCCGTGGAGGCGCCGGCCGCCGAGCTGGTCGTCCACCCGGAGCACCGCGGTCACGGGCACGGCCGGGCGCTGGGCACCGCGCTGCTTGCCGAGTCCGGCAAGCGGCTGCGGGTGTGGGCGCACGGCGGGCACGCGGCGGCGCGGCATCTCGCGCAGGTCCTCGGGCTCACGCTCTTCCGCGAACTGCGGCAGATGCGGCGGCCGTTGACCGGGCTCGACCTGCCCGAGCCGAAGTTTCCGGACGGTGTCTCCGTACGGACCTTCGTGCCCGGCCAGGACGACGCGGCGTGGCTCGCCGCCAACGCCGCCGCGTTCGCGCACCACCCCGAACAGGGTTCGCTCTCCCAGCGGGACCTCGACGACCGCATGGGTGAACCGTGGTTCGACCCCGCCGGGTTCTTCCTCGCCTTCCGGGGCGACGAGTTGGTCGGATTCCACTGGACCAAGGTGCACGAGGCCGAGGGGCTTGGGGAGGTGTACGTCGTCGGGGTGCGGCCCGAGGCGCAGGGGGGTGGCCTGGGGAAGGCCCTCACCACGGTTGGCCTTCGGCATTTGGCGGGTTCCGGGGTGCCGGACGCCATGTTGTATGTCGATGCGGACAACTTGGCGGCGGTTGCTGTTTATGAGCGGCTCGGGTTCGTTACGCACGAGACGGATTTGATGTATCGGACGGAGTCCTGAAGCGAGGGACCGAGGTCCGTTTCGAAGTCACGGCCGGTGGGGGCTTGTCGCGCAGTTCCCCGCGCCCCTAAAAGCGACAAGATTGCGCAGTTCCCCGCGCCCCGAAAGACGAAAGACTGCGCCGTTCCCCGCGCCCCTAGAAGAAGCGCACCCTCAGCCTCGCCCGTAGTGGTTCGGCGCTCGCCCTGCCCCCCACCAGGGCTGCCGTCAGCAGCAGAAGTGCCCAGCGGTCGTGGGTGGTTGACCAGCGGGGGTCCGTCGGGTTCACCAGGAGGGTCCAGCCGTCGGGCAGGGCCAGGTACGCGGTTGCCGCGGTGGCCAGCAGCCAGGCCGATACCGTCGCTCCGGGCTCGGTGACGTGGGGGCGGCGTACGGCCAGGGCCGCCGCCGTGAGGGCCAGTACCGCCGTCGCGGTCGCCTCCAGGGTGAGCGCGCCGGTCGGCGGTCGGGCCTCCCGCGGTACGAGGAGCAGCGCCGCCGTCCAGCAGAGCGCGGCCCCCGGCGCGACGAGTGCCACGCGCAGGCCGACACGCACCGGGCGGCGGGCCGGTACCGCCGAGGTGATGTGCCGGGCCGGGTCGTCCAGCAGGAACGCGAGGCCGAGGGCAAAGGCGAGCGCGGCGGCTCGCAGCGCGAAGAGGCCTAACAGCGGGTCGGGCGTACCGGGCAGCATGCGCGGGATGCCGGCCAGCAGCAGCCCCGCGGCGGCGCCGGCGGCGAGCGCACGCCGGGGCAGCGCGCGCCACACGGGCGGGAGAAGGGCGCGCGTCATCGCCGTCACTCCTCGCACGAGCCGGCCCGGCCGTCCTCGTCCGCGCCGTCCGTCGTCTTGCCCGCCGCCGGGACGCCGAGGAGTTCCGCCACCCGCTCGATCGATGTCTCGGGCGCGGTGAGCTCCGTCCACTTGGCCTTCACCTTCCCGGCGACGTCGTAGCGCGGCTTCTTGAGCAACTCCGCCACCACCCGCGTCTGTGCGGCGCTCATGCCGAAGGACTCCGTGGGCGACAGCACGAACGCGGAGCCCGAGTCGCTGTCGTCGAGGCGGACGTCGCGCAGCGAGCCCATCGGGTCGGACGCCCCGCGCAACGCCATCCACATGATCGTCACCACCCGGGCGTCACACATCTCGCTCGCCGCCTTCTCGTCGCCCGCCACCAGCACGGACGCGACGGCGACGGCGAACTCGGGGACGCGGTTGCCGCCCCAGTCCATACCGACGCTCACGTGGCCGGGCTCGGCGGACGGGGGGAGGTAGGCGTCGGAGTCCAGCCCGTCGCGGGCGTCGAGGCGCTGATCCACGGTCAGCCGCTCGGTGCCGGCCCTGCCGCCCGCGAGGCTCTGGACGCGGTCGGCCACGGCGGCCCAGTCGTCGGTGCGGCTCGTCCACTCGGGGAACGCGCAGTAGGAGGACTTCCCGTGCTCGACACACGTACGGACCTTCTCCGGGGTGACCGACCCCCGTTCGCGGGCCGCCAACGCCGCGGCCGGGGTCCCCTGGGACTGACCGACCACGCCCACCAGTGTGAGGGCGAGCGATCCCGCGACGGCCGCCTTGACGACCGTCGTACGACCGCCGCTGAGCAGCACCGCGAGCAGGGCCATGAACAGGACGAGCCCGACGAGGTACAGGGCGTGCCAGCCCGCGAGGCGGCCCAGCATGTCGGAGGGGAACGGGGAGACGCCGCTGAAGGTGACGACCGGGCTCAGCCGGCTCGTCCATGCGGGGCCGGCCGGGGTGGCCACGAACATCATTCCGAAGAGCAGGACGACGAGGAGGATCGGCGCGGCGAACACGGAGGGGAACAGCCGGGCGAGCAGGACGCCGCCCGCGCCGCAGAGCAGCACCGTCAGCGGCCCGACGGCCAGTTCGGCGAGCGAACCGGTCCCGGCCGCCCCGGGCTTGACCGCGGCCCAGGTGAACTGGAAGGTGACGCAGGCCGCCGTGAACAGGACCGCCGGGACGACGGACAGCACGTGGGCGGCCGTACGCCGCCAGGGCTCGACGACCAGGACGTCGAAGTGCCGGTCCGTGCCGTACCGGCGCGAGCGCAGGACCCCGCGGTTGACGTTCATCATGACGACGAGCCCGAACAGCATCGGCATGATCTGCGTGTCCCGGTCGACGTCCTGGAGCACCGGGAAGTCGCCCTGCCGCGTGACCTCGTACCCGATCCACACCATGTACAGGATCGCGGTACCGAAGACGGAGGTGATCATGCGCAGCTCGCGCGCCTCCAACCGCGCGAGGGCGAACACGGCCGCCCAGGGGCGTGGCGTGTGCGTCGGCCCGGCGGTCCGCGCGGGTGTCCGGAGTACGGTGCTCATGCCGCCGCCACCTCCTCCGGGGACTCCCCGTCGAGGGTGAGCAAGTAGCCGTCCTCCAGGGTCGGTTCGAGCAGGTCGGCGCCCTCGGGGGGCTCGCCGACGTTGCGGAAGGAGCCCGTACCGGTGCGCCATCCCGCCCAGGCGCCCGGGTCGCGTTCGGTGCTGCTCCACACGCGGCCGTCCGCGCGGGCGGCCAGCTCGGCCGGGGTGCCCTCGAAGCGGACCCGGCCCCGGACCATGACGATCACTCGGTGGCAGAGCATCGCGACGTCCTCGGTCTGGTGGGTGGACAGCAGCACCGTCCGCCCCTCCCCCGCACGGGCGATCAACTCCCGGAAGCGCATGCGCTGTTCGGGGTCGAGGCCGACGGTCGGCTCGTCGAGGACCAGGACCTCGGGGTGCGGGGTGAGGACCGAGCCGATCGCCACCCGCTGCTGCTGTCCGCCGGAGAGCGTGGAGATGGGGCGGTCGCGCAGTTCGACGAGTCCGAGCAGGTCAAGGGTCTCCTCGACGCGGCGGCGCATCACGTCCGGCGCCAGGCCCAACGACTCCATCCCGTAGGCGAGTTCGTCCTCGACCGTGTCCGTGACGAAGTGCGACAGCGGGTCCTGGCCCACCGTGCCGACCACGTCGGCGAGTTCGCGGGGCTTGTGTGTGCGCGTGTCGCGGCCCGCCACCGTCACGCGCCCGCGCAGGGTGCCGCCCGTGAAGTGCGGGACCAGCCCGTTCACCGCACCGAGAAGCGTCGACTTGCCGACGCCCGAGGGGCCGACCAGCAGCACCAACTCGCCCTCGGGGACGGTGAGTTCGATGCCGTGGACAGTGGGCTCCGCCGCCCCGTCGTACGTCACGGAGACATCCTCGAAGCGGATCACGAAGACTCCTTGCCGAAGCCCCTGGGGGCGGGGGAGGGGGCGACCAGGGCCGGGGTCAGACCGAGGAGGATCGCCGCTGCGGGCCACAGTGGAAGCGTCGGCGCCGTCAGCGGGACGACATCGGGGTGCAGGGCCGCGTAGGCGTACGGGTCGTGGGAGGCGTACAGGATCAGCAGCGCCGCGACGGCCGCGCCGGACGCGGCGACGAGCCACGCGCGGACGCCCCACGCGTCCGGCCGGTACCGGGTGCGCAGCGAGCGGCGGCCACCGAGCCACAGGCCGCCGAGGGCAGCGCCGAGTCCGGCGAGCAGCACGGGCAGGCCGTAGCTGCCGCCCTCTGCGGTGAGCAGGCCGTACGTGCCCGCGCAGACCCCGACAAGACCGCCGAGGGTGAGCGCGGCGGTGGTGCGGTGCACGGCCGGCGCCACCTCGGCGGTGCGGCCGTATCCGCGCGCGTCCATCGCCGCCGCGAGCGCCACCGAACGCTCCAACGCGCCCTCCAGGACCGGCAGTCCGACCTGGAGCAGGCCGCGTACGCCGCTGTCGGGCCGGCCGCGCAGGCGCCGGGCCGCGCGCAGCCGCTGGACGTCCGCGATCAGGTTCGGGGCGAAGGTGAGCGCGACCACTACGGCGACGCCCGCCTCGTACAGGGCGCCCGGGAGGGATTTGAGGAGGCGGGCCGGGTTGGCGAGGGCGTTCGCGGCGCCCACGCAGATGAGGAGCGTGGCGAGTTTCAGGCCGTCGTAGAGGGCGAAGACCAGGCCCTCGGCCGTGACACGGCCACCGACGCGGATGCCTTCGGCCCAGGCGGGGAGCGGGAGTTCGGGGAGGATGACGAGGGTGTGCGTACCCGGGATGGGTGAGCCGAGGAGGACGGCGAAGGCCAGCCGGATGCCGAGCACGGCGAGCGCGAGCTTGACGAAGGCGCCGTAGGAGCGCGCCCAGGGGGCCTCCGTCCGGCGCGCCGCCACCACGTAACCGGCGACGCCGACGAGGAGTCCGAGGAGGAGCGGGTTCGTGGTGCGGGACGCGGCGGTGCCCAGGCCCAGGGCCCAGATCCACCAGGCACCGGGGTGGACGGCGTTGGTACGGGTCGCGCGCGGGGCACGGAGCTTCCGCAGGATTCTGCCGGAGCCGGAGCCGGGGCTGTTGCCATTGCCATTGCCGGTGCTGTCGTGGTCGGGGGCGTGGTCGTGCGCGTCGGTGGTCATCGTGTGCGTCACGGTCCCGTCAGCCGCGTCGCCGGCGTGCCTGCCAGGTCGCACCCGCGCCCAGCACCGCCACGGCGGCGATCCCGGCCACCAGGCCCACCGACGGCCCGCCGCCTCCGGACCCGTCGCCCTCGGACCCGTCGCCCTCGGACCCGTTGTCCCCGGACCCGCTTTCCTCACGGGGCGGAGCCGTCTCGGATGCCTTCGGACGGTCGCCCGAGACGGCTTCGCCGCAGCCCGTGCGGGGGTAGCCCGCGATGGCGCACAGCAGGGCGTTCGTGTCGTAGCGCAGCGGCTTGGCGACGGAGGCGAGGGCGTCCGCGGTCGTCGCGTCCTCGTCGACCCGGGCGCAGGCCGTGCGCGGGCTCCGGTCCGGCGGTGTCGAACCGGGCGGCGCGTCGGCTGCCGTACCGAAGTCGAGGACGAGGGCGACCCGTTTCGTGCCCTCGCGCGCGGGCGTCTTCGCGCAGATCGTCGCGAAACCGGCCTCCCCGCGGGGCTTCGCCGAGTGCTTCGAGTCCTCGCTCACCGAGAAGCGGAAGCCCTGGACGTCTCCGTCGGACGGCCGTGCCATCGACGGGCCCTGCGTCGCGTACAGCCACGTATCGCCTGTGCCGCCCGTGCCGCCCGCACTGCTGTCGGAAGCGCGGTCCCAGAAGGACCAGTAGCGGTAGCCGACCGCCTGGGCCTGCCCCGCCGTGCCGAGTACGGCGAGCAGGAGGACCGGTACCAGCAGCGCCAGGCGGTGGCGGGTCACGGCCGCTGCTGCTTCTTGTTGCGGCCGCTCAGCAGGAAGCCGATACCGATGCCGCCGACCAGGCCGACCCCGACGATCCACCAGACGCTGACCCCGCCGTCGTCCTCGCTGTCCTCCGCGCTGTTGTCCTTGCCGTCCTTGCCGTCCTTGGCGTCGGCCGACGGGTCGGAGGAGCCGGAAGCCTTGCTCGCGGGGCCGGTCGCGCCGAGTTGCTTCACGAGGTCGGCGCCGCCGAAGTCGCGCGGGTCCGTCCCGGTGGCGTGCGCCGCGAAGATTAGCTGCGCGTACGCGGCCGGGCCGCTCTGCGCCGCCCAGGGGCCGGAGTTCTTCTCCAGCCAGGCCAGCGGCTTCCCGGCGTCGGCCGTCCGGCCCGCCGCGGCGAGCGCGACGACCGTGTCGGCGGTGTTGCCGTAGTCGGGCTGGTCATCGGCGCCCGCGAGGGCGGACTCCAGGTGACCGGTCCCGGCGACCGCGCCGGCGAGGTACTCGGCGCCGTTGGCCGCCGCCTGCTTCGGGGTGGGGGAGTCCCCGCCCGCGCATTCGGCGGCCTTGGGGGCCTTGGCGGACGACTTCCCGTCGTCCTCGGGCTTCGTCACCAGGCCTTCGCCGAGCGCGCCGAGCACGCCCGCGGCCGTGGCGTCCGCGTTCGCCGCGAGCTTGCCCTTCTTGTCGGGCTGGAAGGCGAAGGCGCCCCCGCCGTCCTCGTCGCAGGGGACGGAGAGCCCGCGCAGGGCGTCGTACGGCGTCCGGTCGTCCTTCGACCGCAGGTCTCGTGTGTCGGTGTCCGCGGCCTCCAGGGCCCCGATCACGATGGACGTCGAGTTGGTGTCGCTGGCCCCGCCGGGGAGGTAGCCCCAGCCGCCGTCCTTGTTCTGCGCGGACTTCAGCCACTTAACGGCCGCGCCGGTCACGGCGTCGTCCGAGTCGAGCGCTGTGAGGGCCTGGAGTGCGGCGGCCGTGCTGTTCGTGTCGACCTGTGTCTTGGCGTCGCACTTCGTGGCCGGGTCCGCGCGGTAGGCCGCGAAGCCGCCGTTCGCGCACTGCTGCCCGGTGAGCCAGTCGACGGCCTTCGCCGCGGGCCGTACGCCCACGGTGTGCTGGGCGAGCAGCGCGAGCGACTGCCGCCAGACACCGTCGTACGTGGGGTCGGTGCTGCCGTACAGACCCGCCGGGGTCGCCGGGGCCGCCGGGGACGTGGAGGGAGACGGGGACGCGGAGGGCGACTCGTCGGCGAGGGCGGCCGGCGCGAACGCCGTGCCGATCACGGCGGTGGCGGCCAGGACCGCGGCGCGGCGGCGGACAAACATGATCGGCGGGTGCCTCTCCCTGCGGGGAGCCGGGCAGCCCGGAGTACGGGCGGCTCGGCTCCGTATGCCTCGACGGTGCCGGTCATCGGTGGTCCCGGTGACGCGAGCCGGTCACGTTCCGCACGGGGCAATCCGGCTCACCGCCCCTTGGAGTCAGGCTCAGGAACAGGGCGGTACACGGCTGCGGGTCAGCGCCGGATTTGCACCGGCTTCCCCCCGTACGGGTGTGATGACGACCCGTTCACTGTACCGGCCCGCGGCAAGGTCCCCGGAGCCCGGCGCCCGACGGCCCTCAGAGACCTCGGCGGGCCGGGTGCTGTGCCGGGACCGTGGCCTGGGTGGGCTGGCAGAGGACGAGGGCCAGGTCGTCGACGGGTGCGGCGCCCGTGTGGGCGAGGAGCCGGGAGTAGAGGGTGTCGAGAGCCTGGTCGGGGAGGGGGTCGCGCAGGGCGTGGGCCGCCTCGGTGAGGAAGGGGAAGAGGGTGCCGTCGCAGGCGCGCGCCTCGGTGAGGCCGTCCGTGTAGAGGAGCAGGCGGTCGCCCGGCTGGAGGCGTACGCGGTACTGGCGCGGATCGGGGCCGAGTCCCAACGGCAGTGTCGTGACGGCCGGTTCGAGAAGCTCGATGCGCTGGCCGGCACGCAGGGGCGCGGGGTGGCCGCAGTTGACCAGTCGTACCTCGCCCGGCGCGAACTCGGCGAGGAGCGCGGTGACGAAGTCCTCCGGATCGAGGTCCGGCGCGAGACGTTTGTCCAGGCCGGTGGCGACCTCCGTCAAGTCCGGAACTGTGTAGGCGAGTTCACGGAATCCCGCCACCGTTTCGGCGGTCAGCCGGATGGCGTCGAGTCCGTGTCCGCGTACGTCACCGATGAGCACCCGCAGGCCGAACGGTGTCACCGCGACGTCGTACAGGTCCCCGCCGAGCGTCGACTCGCGCACGGCGCAGTGGTAGCGCGTGGAGATGTGCGTGCCGGCGAGGTTCTGGGAGAGCGGTCGCACGACGGCCGCCTGGGTGATCCGGGCGACCTCGCGTACCTCGGCGAGCTTCCTGGTGAGCCGGTCCCGCTGCCGTACGGCGTGCACGGTGAACGCACAGCCGAGCAGCAGCTGCGAGAGCGTGACGGTGGGCGAGGCCTGGTCGAGGAGCAGCGCGGGCGCGGCGATGAGCACACCGACCGCCGAAGGCGCGAGGAACCGCGCCTCGGAGAGCTTGCGGAGATCGCCGGTCGCTGCGAGCCGGTGGGCTCCGCGGAGACGGTGTGGACGGCGCGGTGGGCGGGGCACGCCGAGCGGTCCGTCCTCGGGGAGCCGGACGAGTTCGGGGAACTGCTCGTGTTCAGGAAGCTGCCCCTGCTGGTCGAGCCGATCGATCTGGTCGAGTCGATCGACCTGGACCAGCTGATCGATCTGGACCAGTTGCTCGACCAGCTGATCGTTCCTGCCGAACCATTCGTTCCTGCCGGACCGTTCGTTCCTGCCGAGCCGATCGTTTCTGTTGGGGCGGTCGGGTCCGCGGGACCGTCGCCATCCGTCGAGTCGCATCAACATCCGCATCCGCTCCGGCAGCCGCGAACGCGGGCACGAACGCACCCGCTCCCGTACTTGCGTTTTCGTAGTTGCGTTCCCGTGCTTGCGTCCCCCGCTGAGGGTCCGAGGAGCGGTGTCCGGGTGTCCCGGAGGCTTCCTCGCTGTCGCGGGTCATCCGCCTGCCCCGCCCTTTCTCCTTCTCCGCCACTGCACAACGGTCTCCGAATATCTCCCTCCGCACCCACACTCACGGGGCATTGATCACATTTCGCCGGAATGTGCCCGGAACTGACGGCATGGGACCGAGTTCCTGTCCGGGTCGGCGGAGCGGTGCGACGCGGCCCCGCGGTGGCGTCACACTGGCCCGGGTAGCAGGGGCCTGCGGGCTCGCCGATGTGCTGTGAGGTGAGGGCGTTCGCCGTGCCGGAGAACTGGACAGCCGCTGGGCGGCCGGGGAATCTGCCGTCGGAGACACGGAGCTTCGTCGGCAGACGACACGAACTGGCGCGGCTCGACGCGCTGCTGAAACCGGCCGGGGATTACGCCGGAGAGTACGAGCGTCTGGTGACGCTCGTCGGGCCCGGCGGCGTCGGCAAGACCCGGCTCGCCCTGCGTGCCGCCCGCCGCGCCTGTGACCGGTACCGGGACGGTGTCTGGTTCGTGGAACTCTCTCCGCTGCGGGCCCCGGGCCTGGTGGGTTTCGCCGTCGTGGAGGCGCTGCGGCTCGCCGACGGGTCGACGTCCCCGGTGACCGAGGTGCTCGCCGAATGGCTGGCGGACAAGGAGGCACTGATCGTCCTCGACTCCTGCGAACACGTGCTCCACGACTGCGCCGACCTCGTGCGCGCGCTGCTGCCCGCCGCGCCCGGTGTGCAGTTCCTGGCCACCACCCGGGAACACCTCGGTCATCCCTCCGAGGTCCGTGTCGAGGTCGCCCCGCTGCCGGTGCGAGAGGACGCCGGACCTGTCCGGCCGACCCGGCCGACCCGGCCGACCCGGGCGGCGCCCGTACGGGAGGCACCCGGACCGGCCGGACCGGTCCCTGGCGATCTCGACGGATCAGGCGACGCCGTCGACCTGTTCATCAACCGGGCCGGTGAGTTGTCTGCCGGCTTCGCTCTCGACGAGGCCTCGCTCGACACGGTCGCCGCCGTCGCCGCGGTCTGCCGCCGGCTGGACGGGATACCCCTGGCCATCGAACTGGCCGCGGCCCGCCTCTCCGAACTCTCCCTCGGCGAACTCGACGAACGGCTCGGCAAGCGGCTCGGCAGGGAACTGAGCAAGGAGCTGAGCAAGGAACTGAGCATGGAGTTGGGCCCGCGGCCGGACAAGGAGTGGGGGGACCCCCTGCCGTCGCCGCTCGACCTCCTCGCCTCGGAGCCCGGCGAGGGACCGCTGCGGCACCGCACCCTGCGCACAGCCATCGGCTGGAGCCATGAACTGTGCGCGCCTCTGGAGAGGTTGCTGTGGGCAAGGCTCTCCGTGTTCAACGGCGGCTTCGACCTCGCCGCGGCCGAGGAGGTCTGCTCCGGCGGCCCCCTGCCCGCCGGACGGGTCGCCGCGCTGCTCGACCGGCTCGTCGCGCAGTCGATCGTGCGGCGCCACCGCACGGACGCCGGCCGCTTCCATCTCCTCGACAGCGTCCGGGAGTACGGCGGCGACTGGCTGCGCGCGCTCGGCGAGGAACGGGCCCTGCGGCTGCGTCACCTCGACCACTACCGCGGCCTCGCCCGCAGCGGCTGCGCCGAGTGGAACACCAGTCGCCAGGTGCTGTGGTGCGAGCGCACGGTCACCGAGCGCGCCAACCTCCGCACCGCCATGGACTGCGCGCTGTCCGAGCGCGACGGCCCAGCCGCCCTGAGCATGGCGGCCGACATCGGCTTCCTGTGGCGCCACTGCGGCTACCTGCGGGACGCCCGGCACTGCCTCGACCAGGTGCTCACCGCCGATCCGGAGCCGGGCCCCGACCTCGTACAGGCCCTGTGGACGAGAGGAGCCGTCGCCCTGCTGCAGGGTGACCTGGACGGCGCCGGACGCTGGGCGCCGATGTGCACGGCGGCGGCCGTGGAACTGGGCGACCCCGTGGCGGTCGTCGCCGCCGCGTACGTCACCGGCGGGCATCTGCTCCTCGTCGGCCGGCTGGCCGAGGCCAAGGTGGTGCTCCGGAGGGCCGAGCGACTGCCGGTCCGCGACGACTGGCGGGGGTCCGCGCAGCTCCAGGTACGGCTCGCGCTCTCCTTCGCCCATCTGCTGAGCGGGGACCGCGTGCGCTCCCGGCAGGTCGCCGACGAGGTCCGCGCGCAGAGCGTGCGGCGCGGCGAGTGCTGGGCGGGCTCCTTCGCCGACTGCTTCCTCGCCCAGGCCGACCTGGACGAGGGTGACCTCCCGGCGGCGGTGCGCAACGCCCGTACGTCCCTCGTCGGGCACTCGCTGCTGAACAGCACGCTCGGTGTCGCCTTCACCCTCGACGTGCTGGCCTCGGCGGTCGTCGCGACCGGCGACGGGCACCGGGCGGCCCGCCTGCTCGCCGTCGGCCAGCGCATCTGGGAACGCCTGGGCAGTCCCCACATGGACTCACCGGACCTGATCGCCGCACGTCGCGACCGTGAACACCTGGTCCGCCGGGAGATCGGCGAGGAGGCGTACCGGACGGCGTACGCGGAGGGCCTGGCCATGTCGTACGAGCGGGGCATCGACTACGCGGTGGGGGGCGCCCTCTGACGCCGAAGCCCCACAGTCACCAGCCACCCCGGCATGCCTGCCGGGAAATTGACGAGCCGTCAGACAAGCCGTCAGGTAGGCCGTCAGACAGCTGTGTACGTCACCGGGTCGCTCCCCGGCACCGCTTCCGCGCGGCCCAGCTTCACCAGTCGGCGCAGATGGGCCTCCGCCTCCGAGACCGCGATGTTCCTGGAGCCGTACGGGATGTCGGCCCAGGGGCGGTTCCACTCCATCAGCTCGGCGACCTGCCACACGGTGAGCGGGGTGCCGAGCAGGGCGCGCAGACCGGTGAGACGGTCCTCGTGGTGGTCGAGCAACTCCCGCACACGGGAGGGCGCGTCGGTGAAGGCGTGCAGATGGGCGGGGAGCACCTCGGCCGGTTCGAGGCCCCCGACCCGCTCCAGGGAGTCGAGGTAGTCGCCGAGCGGATCGGGCACGCTGTCGTCGTCCGGGTCCTCGTAGAGGCCGATGTGCGGAGTGATCCTCGGCAGGAGGTGATCCCCGGAGAACAGGCGACCGTTGCCCGGCAGTCGGGCGGGATGGGCCTCCTCCAGGTGGAGGCAGACGTGGCCGGGTGTGTGGCCCGGGGTCCAGATCGCGCGCAGGCGCCGCCCCGGGAGGTCGAGGAGTTCGCCGGGGACGATCTCCCGGTCGGGCAGCGCGGGGGAGAAGCCGGGGAGCCGGGAGCGGGCGGTGCGCAGCGGCGCCACGTGCTCCTCGGGCGCGCCCGCCGCGGTCAGCTTGTCCGCCATGTACGCGAACCAGAGTCCGGGCCTCGTCTCGCGCGTCCGTCGCACGATGGAGATGTCGGCGGCGTGCATGGCCACCCACGCGCCCGACGCCTCGCGCACCTTGGCCGACAGTCCGTGGTGGTCGGGGTGGTGGTGCGTGATCACCACGCCGTGGATCTCCGTGACGGCCGTGCCGCACGCCGAAAGACCCTCGGTGAGCGCGTCCCAGGACGCCGGATCGTCCCAGCCGGTGTCGATCAGTACCGGTCCGCGGTCGGTGTCCACGACGTACACGAGGGTGTTTCCGAGGGGGTTGTCCGGGATGGGGACCTCGACGGACCGTACGCCCCCGCCGTGATCGGTCACATGTGGCATGGGCTCCCCTGTCGCGGCGCCGTCGGCTCCCGGCCACTATAACTAGAACGAGTTCCTATGTGAGTGTTCCTGCGTGAGTGCTGTGTGCTCCGTGGACTCCGCCAAGTGGAACTGGTATCAGTTCTAGTATCTGATGCCCTGTCAGAAACCAGGGCTGGTGTATCGCCAGGAACGGGTCAGTCCCCTGAGAGGCAGTCGGTCATGACCGAACTCGTGGAACACGGACAGCTGTTCATCGGCGGGGAGCTGGTCGCTCCCCTGGGCCGGGACGTCATCGAGGTGGTCTCCCCGCACACCGAGGAGGTCATCGGCCGGGTGCCGCACGCCTCGGCCGGGGACGTCGACCGGGCCGTCGCGGCGGCGCGCACCGCCTTCGACGAGGGGCCCTGGCCGCGGATGTCCCTCGACGAGCGCATCGAGGTGGTCACCCGGATCAAGGACGCGATCGCCGTACGGCACGAGGAGATCGCCCGGGTCATCTCCTCCCAGAACGGCTCCCCGTACTCCTGGAGCGTCCTCGCGCAGGCGCTCGGCGCGATGATGGTGTGGGACGCGGCGATCACGGTCGCACGGGACTTCACGTACGAGGAGGCCCGCGCCGGAGTGCTCGGGCCCATCCTCGTCAGGCGTGAGCCGGTGGGGGTCGTGGCGGCCGTGATCCCGTGGAACGTGCCGCAGTTCGTGGCGGCGGCCAAGCTCGCGCCCGCGCTGCTGACCGGCTGCTCGGTCGTGCTCAAGCCGTCGCCCGAGGCGCCGCTGGACGCGTACGTACTCGGCGAGATCACGAAGGAGGCCGGGCTGCCGGAGGGCGTGCTGTCCATCCTGCCGGCGGACCGCGAGGTGAGCGAGTACCTCGTCGGGCATCCCGGGATCGACAAGGTCTCCTTCACGGGGTCGGTCGCGGCGGGCCGGCGCATCATGGAGGTCGCCTCGCGCAACCTCACACGCGTGACACTGGAGTTGGGCGGGAAGTCGGCGGCCGTGGTCCTGCCGGACGCGGACATCGAGACGTCCGTGCCGAACATCGTCTCGGCGGCCTGGATGAACAACGGCCAGGCGTGCGTCGCGCAGACCCGCATCCTCCTGCCGCGCTCGCGCTACGACGAGTTCGCGGAGGCGTTCGCGGCGGCGGCGAGCGCGCTGGTGGTCGGCGATCCGCTGGACCCCGCGACCCAGGTCGGCCCGCTGGTCGCGCGGCGGCAGCGGCAGCGCAGCCTCGACTACATCCGCGTCGGCCAGGAGGAGGGCGCCAAGATCCTCGTGGGCGGCGGGCGCCCGGCCGGCCTGGACCGCGGCTGGTACGTGGAGCCGACGCTCTTCGGCGACGTCGACAACTCCATGCGGATCGCGCGCGAGGAGATCTTCGGCCCGGTGATCTGCCTGCTCCCGTACGGCGACGAGGCGGAGGCGGTCAAGATCGCCAACGACTCCGACTACGGCCTGAGCGGCAGCGTCTGGACGGCCGACGTGGCCCACGGTGTCGAGGTGGCCCGCCAGGTCCGTACCGGCTCGTACTGCGTCAACACCTTCAGCCTCGACATGCTCGGCCCCTTCGGCGGCTACAAGAACTCCGGCCTCGGGCGCGAGTTCGGCCCCGAGGGCTACGGGGAGTACCTGGAGCACAAGATGATCCACCTGCCGGCCGGCTGGGAGGCCTGAGGGATGGGTGACCGCTGGCACGTCGAGGTCGACCGCTCCCTGTGCATCGGCTCGGCCCAGTGCACCCATCTCGCCCCGACCGCCTTCCACCTCGACTCCGCGATGCAGTCCCACCCCGCCGACCCCGAGACCGACGCCAACGAGCGGATCCTGGAGGCGGCCGAGGGCTGCCCGGTGGAGGCGATCATGATCACCTTGCTGGGCAGCGGGGAGGCGGTGTTCCCTCCGGAGGAGTGAGCGGCGCTGGTCAGTCGCCTGCCGCCTGCCGCCTGCCGCCTGTCGTCAGTCGTCAGTCGTCTGTCGACGTCAGGTCGATCAGCCTGCACACCGTCTCGATGTCGATCTTGACCTGGGCGATCGAGGCGCGGCCGGAGAGCCAGGTGATCAGGGCCGAGTGCCAGGTGTGCTCGATGACGCGGACCGCGGAGAGCTGGGCGGGCGTGGGATCGTCGAGGCCCATGGCGTCGAGGATGATCACCGTGGTCAGGCGGGAGACCTGGTCCACCTCCGGACTGACGCTGCGGTCCGCGAACGTGAGCGCGCGGACCATCGCGTCGGCGAGATGCGGTTCGCGCTGGAGCGCGCGGAAGGCCCGCATCAGGGTCTGGGCCACCCGCTCCGCCGCCGTGTCGCCCGTCGGCGGCTTCTTGCGGAGCGTCCCGTGCATGTGGGCCAGCTGGTCCTGCATGGTCGCGACCAGCAGATGCACCTTCGAGGGGAAGTAGCGGTAGAGCGTGCCCAGGGCCACCTGGGACGACTCCGCCACCTCCCGCATCTGCACCGCGTCGAAGCCGCCCCGGCTCGCCAGCTGCGCGCTCGCGTGCAGGATGCGCCGGCGCCGTGCCTCCTGGCGCTCGGTGAGCGGGGGAGTGACCGGCTGCGCGGCCCGTATGGGCGACTGCGCGGCCTTCGCCGCAGGCTTGGCTTCCGCAGGCATGGATCCCGTTCCGTGACGTTCGTACAGCGAAGGGCGGTGAAGACGGTGGGGGTGACAGCAGGGTAGGCCCGGCCGTGGCGTGAATCACCCGATCCAGCGCTCACAGGTGGGCTACCTGCCGGTAGATTCGGTGCTCCCTGAACGATCAACTCTGAAACTTGTTCTAGATTACCGTCCCGAAGTAATCTCGCAGAACGTGCTGGAAGAAGGGGGCCGAGAGTGACCCATGAGGCCATGGAGGCAGGCCTCCACGCGGGCTCGGCCACCGACGCCGACCGACCGCTGCGCATCGCGCTCCTCACCTATAAAGGGAACCCGTTCTGCGGCGGCCAGGGTGTCTACGTGCGGCACCTCTCGCGCGAACTCGCCCGCCTGGGCCACCGGGTCGAGGTGATCGGGTCACAGCCGTACCCCGTGCTCGACGAGGTGCTCGACGCGGGCGGGAGCCTCGACGGGCTCTCCCTCACCGAACTCCCCAGCCTCGACCTGTACCGCCACCCCGACCCCTTTCGCACCCCGCGGCGCGACGAGTTCCGCGACTGGATCGACGCCGTCGAGGTCGGCACGATGTGGACCGGCGGCTTCCCCGAGCCGCTGACGTTCTCCCTGCGTGCCCGCCGCCATCTGCGCGCCCGACGCGGCGACTTCGACGTCGTGCACGACAACCAGACGCTCGGATACGGGCTGCTGGGCGACGTGGGCGCCCCGCTGGTCACCACCATCCACCACCCCATCACGGTGGACCGGCAGTTGGAGCTGGACGCCGCCGAGGGCCACCGCAAACGGGCGTCGGTCCGCCGCTGGTACGCGTTCACGCGCATGCAGAAGCGCGTCGCGCGCCGCCTGCCGTCCGTGCTGACCGTCTCCGGCACCTCCCGCCAGGAGATCGTCGACCACCTCGGCGTACGGGACGAGCGGATCCACGTCGTCCACATCGGCGCCGACGCCGACCTCTTCTCGCCCGACCCGTCCGTGCCGAAGGTGCCGGGCCGCATCGTCACGACGTCCAGCGCGGACGTCCCCCTCAAGGGCCTCGTCTTCCTCGTGGAGGCGCTCGCCAAGGTCCGGGCCGAGCACCCCGCGGCCCACCTCGTCGTCGTCGGCAGGCGCGCCGAGGACGGCCCGGTCGCCCAGCTCATCGAGCGGTACGGGCTCGACGGCGCTGTCGAGTTCGTGAAGGGCATCCCGGACGCGGAACTCGTCGACCTGGTCAGGTCCGCCGAAGTCGCCTGCGTCCCCTCCCTGTACGAGGGCTTCTCGCTGCCCGCCGCCGAAGCGATGGCGACCGGTACGCCCCTGGTGGCCACCACCGGCGGAGCCATCCCCGAGGTGACAGGACCGGACGGGGAGACCTGCCTGGCCGTCCCGCCCGGCGACGCGGGGGCACTGGCCGCAGGCCTGAGCAGGCTGCTGGGCGACCCCGGCCTTCGCGCGCGGCTCGGCTCGGCCGGCCGCGCGCGCGTGCTGGAACGGTTCACCTGGGCCCGCGCCGCGGAAGGCACGGTGGCCCGCTACCGCGAGGCGATCGCCGCCCACTCAGCGGGCGAGGCCCGGCGCCGCCCGGCGACCCGGCCCGGCGTTTCCACGGCTCCGGCCGCCGGCGGTTCCGCGACCCCTGCCTCCGACCACTCGGCGGCAGCACGGGCCGCGGGTGCGGCGTCCGCTCCGCCGGTGGACGCGGGGCCCGCCGCGTCCGCCGCCTCCGCCCCCGTGGACACGGCTCCCGTGGACACCCCTCACCGCGAAAGCAGGACCACGTGCTGACCGTCGACTTCTCCCGGTTTCCGCTTGCCCCGGGGGACCGTGTGCTGGATCTCGGATGCGGGGCAGGACGCCACGCCTTCGAATGCTACCGGCGCGGCGCCCAGGTCGTCGCGCTGGACCAGAACGGCGAGGAGATCCGCGAGGTCGCCAAGTGGTTCGCCGCGATGAAGGAGGCGGGCGAGGCACCGGAGGGCGCCACCGCCACCGCGCTGGAGGGCGACGCGCTCCGCCTCCCCTTCCCCGACGAGTCGTTCGACGTCGTCATCATCTCCGAGGTGATGGAGCACATCCCGGACGACAAGGGCGTACTCGCCGAGATGGTCCGCGTACTGCGGCCGGGCGGGCGGATAGCGATCACCGTTCCGCGCTACGGGCCCGAGAAGGTCTGCTGGACGCTGTCGGACGCGTACCACGAGGTCGAGGGCGGCCACATCCGCATCTACCGGGCGGACGAGCTGCTCGGCAAGATCCGCGAGGCGGGCCTGCGGCCGTACGGCACGCATCACGCCCACGCGCTGCACAGCCCCTACTGGTGGCTGAAGTGCGCGTTCGGCGTCGACAACGACAAGGTGCTGCCCGTGCGGGCGTACCACAAGCTCCTCGTCTGGGACATCATGAAGAAGCCCCTCGCGACCCGGGTCGCCGAGCAGGCGCTCAACCCGCTGATCGGCAAGAGCTTCGTGGCGTACGCGACCAAACCGCACCTGCCCGCGGCCGTCCTCACGGACGCTTCGTGACGACTCCGCGTACCGAACACCTCGTCCTGACAGGGGTGCTCACCGCGGAAGAGGCCGCGCAGACCGTGCAGGGCATCCTGGCGGTACAGCGCGCGGACGGCGCCATCCCGTGGTTCCGCGGTCACCACCTCGACCCGTGGGACCACACCGAGGCCGCCATGGCCCTGGACGCGGCCGGCGAACACGAGGCCGCCGACCGCGCGTACACGTGGCTGGCCCGGCATCAGAACAAGGACGGCTCCTGGTACGCGGCCTACGCCGACGGGGACGCGGCCGATGTCACCGACCGCGGGCGCGAGACCAACTTCTGCGCGTACATCGCGGTCGGCGTGTGGCACCACTACCTGGCGACCGGCGACGACACCTTCCTTGACCGGATGTGGCCCTCGGTGGTCGTGGCGGTGGAGTTCGTCCTGGAACTCCAGCGGCCGGGCGGGCAGATCGGCTGGAAGCGCGAGGACGACGGCACGGCCGTCGAGGACGCGCTGCTGACCGGGAGTTCGTCCGTCCACCACGCGCTGCGCTGCGCGCTCGCCATCGCCGAGGAGCGCGAGGAGCCGCAGCCCGACTGGGAGTTGGCGCTGGGCGCGCTGCGCCACGCGATCCGCCGCCATCCCGAACGGTTCCTCGACAAGGACCGCTACTCGATGGACTGGTACTACCCGGTGCTCGGCGGCGCGTTGACCGGCGCCGAGGCGAAGGAGCGCATCGAGCGCGACTGGGACCGTTTCGTCGTCCCGGGGCTCGGTGTGCGATGCGTGGTGCCCAACCCCTGGGTGACGGGCGGCGAATCGGCCGAACTCGCCCTGACCCTGTGGGCCGTGGGCGAGTCCGACCGTGCCCTGGAGATCCTGCAGTCGATCCAGCACCTGCGGGACCGGGCGTCGGGCCTGTACTGGACGGGTTACGTCTTCGACTCCAGGGCGATCTGGCCCGAGGAGCTCACCTCCTGGACGGCGGGCTCCCTCCTCCTCGCCGTCGCCGCTCTCGGCGGTGACGAGGCGACCTGCGCGGTCTTCAGCGGCGACCGCCTGCCGCTGGGCCTGGACCCCGACTGCTGCCAGTAGGACCAGTAGGTCTGTCAGCCTGACGGCAGTAGGGGCTCAGTGGCGGTGTACGCGGTTGGCGATCGCGTGTCCGACGAAGAGGTAGACGACGGCTGCGAGACCGTAGCCCGCGACGACCCGTGCCCACTGCTCGTCGAACGTGAACAGGTCGTGCGACCAGCCGGCGAGCCAGCGGGCCGCGTCATGGATGAACTGGACGAAGTCGTTGCCCGGGTTGGCGTCCAGCAGGTACATCAGGATCCAGAGGCCGAGGATGACGGCCATGATGTCGGCAACGATCGCGACGACCGTCCCGGCTTGATTGGAACCGTTGCGATATCGAGGGGACATGCCATCCGGGTAGCCCTTGAATCCGGTATGAAACCAGGCAGGCGGACCGGCCCGGAGTGAAGGGCGTGTCGCGGGTCTCCTCATGATGGTTCGTCGGCCCTTACCCTGAAGTTCAACTGCCGTTGTCCGTGGGGTGGTTCGGCGGTTGAAGCGGCCACCGACGATCCTGTCCCACCGTAGGGGGAGACGCCGGTGCCCGCGAACAGAGCCGAAAGACCCACCGGATCAGCGAGAGCAGCGAGAGCAGCGCGATCCGCCGGATCAACCAGTTCCGCCAATTCCGTCCGACCTGCCGGGTCGGACCCGCCCGCCGGACCGGTCCGACCCGTCGGTTCCCCCGGGGAGGAACCCCGGCTGGCCGTCAGCGGTCCCGTACGAAGTCGGCTGCACCGCACGCTGGCCCTCGTACTGCCCGTCCCCGTCGTCGGCCTCGTCCTGCTCCTGGCGTCCGGCCATCTGACGCTGCCGCTCGACCGGGTCGTCACCATCGAGGCGAAGATGGCCTCCAAGCGGGACTTCTTCGAGGACCCCGGTGTCCGGCGCATCCTCATGGAGCACGGTTTCCGGGTGCACATCACGAACATGGGCTCCCGGGACATCGCCACCCAGGACGTCGCGGGGTACGACGTCGTCTTCCCCTCCGGACAGCCCGCCGCGGACCTGATCACCCGCGAACGCGCGAAGGCCGGCCACCCCGTCCTCACCTACCGGCCCTTCGTCAGCCCCATCGTCCTCGCCACGTACCGGGAGTACGCCGAGACGCTGAGGGACGCCGGAATCGCCGAGCCCCAACGGGGCGGTGCCTCCGCTCCGCTGTACTACACGCTCGACATGGACAAGTTCCTGCAGCAGACCAGGCAGGGCAAGCGGTGGAAGGACCTCGGGATAAAGAAGCACGGCGTGGACAACGGCAACAAGATCCTCGCCCAGACCTCCGACGTCTGCGATTCCAACTCCGGCGGCACCTACCTCGGCCTCGTCTCCTTCGTGTGGCACGGCAACGACGCCCCGAACAGCGGCAAGGAGGCCGACAAGTACGCCCGTGACATCAAGGACCTGCTCATCGAACAGGGACTGCCGGGCTCCGAGCGCGCCGAGACCTACCTGTCCGTGGACGGCAAGAGCATCGCCCCGATCTCGGTGATCTACGAGCACCAGTACCTGGCCCACCAGATCCGGTACGAGGCCACGCACGGCAAGCCGGACGACGGACGCGTCCTGCTCTACCCCTCGACCCGCTTCGTCACCGAACCCCAGCTCGTCGCCCTCTCCGACGACGGCGAACGGCTCGGCGAACTGGTCCTTGAGGAACCCGAACTACAGCACAAGGCGATGGAGTTGGGCTTTCGCGTCCGGGACGCCACCAGCGACTCGACCAGTGCCCAGCTGGCGGCCTTTCTGGCGGACCGCGGCATCCAGGTGCCCGTCACCTCGGCCGACGACACCAAGGCCGTACTCCCGCGACTGCCCCTCCTGGAGCGCATGATCCAGGCCGTCGGCGAGTGCCCGCCGTCCCAGAAGGGCGCCCAGTGAGACGCCGACGGGGCACCCTGACGCTGCGTCCTGCCCTGCCCTTCACCCTGGCTCTCACCCTCACCCTCACCTTCACCCTGGCCCTGACCGCCGCCTGCTCGGGCGACGACCAGGACCGGACCACCCTGCGGGTCCTCGCAGGGCCCGACCTCGCCGTACTGGAGCCGCTGCTCGACGAGCTGAGGTCCGAGACCGGCGTGGAGCTCGACATGGACTACCGGGCCGACGCCGACACCGGCGAGGCGCTGGCCGCCACCGGGAAGAGTGGTGGCGGGCACGAGCTGGCCTGGCTCTCCACCGACCGCTCCTTCCGGCTCAGCCACAAGGACACCGCCCGGGGAATGCTCCGCACCCCGACCATGCTCTCGCCGGTCGTCATCGGCCTGCGCCCGGACGCGGCACGCGAGCTGCGTACCGACTCCAAGGCTGATCGGCTCAGTTGGGCGGACATCGCCGACGGCGCCGCCACCGGCACCGTACGCTTCGGCATGGCCGACCCCCGGCAGACGGGCACCGGCCTCGCCGCACTCGTCGGCGTCGCCACCGCGGCGGCCGGCACCGGGGGAGCCCTGCGCGAGGACGACGTCTCCTGCGACCGCCTGCGCGGCTTCCGCTCCGGACAGCGGCTCACCGCGGCTTCCACCCGCGACCTGCTCGACGACTTCGTCGACCACCCCGGCACGGCGAACGCGCTCATCTCCTACGAGTCCGACCTGCTCGCCCTCAACTCCGGCGGCCGGTTGACGGAGAAGGAGAAGCTGGAGATCGTGCGCCCCGAGGACGGCACGGTCCTCGCCGACTTCCCGCTGCTCCTGCTCGACCCGGACCGGCGGGCCGCGTACGACAAGGTCGTGGAGTGGCTGCGGCGGGACTCCGTACAGCAGAAGATCATGAGGACGGCACTGCGGCGCCCGGTGAACGCCTCGGTCGCCAGGGAGGGACAACTGCGCGCGCCGCTCGGCAACGCGCTCTACTTCCCCGACCGGCAGGCCGTCCTGAAGCGTTTGCTGGACGACTACGGCGATCCGCGCCGCCGCATCGGGGACCAGGTCATCTTCCTGCTCGACTTCTCCGGGTCGATGCGCGGCGCCCGCATGGCGGAGCTGCGGGCGGCCTTCGCCGACCTCAGCGGCGCGGACTCCTCGGCGACGGGCGGGTTCGCGCGGTTCTACCAGGGCGAGCGGCTGACCGTCGTACGGTTCGGCGGGCGGGTACTGGAGGAGCGGACCGTCACCGTCCGCGGACAGCGCGACCTCACCACCCTCGCCGACGTCGTCGCGCGCGGCGGCTACGGCGACGCGACCGCCGTGTGGACCGCGCTCGACCACGGCTACCGAACGGCGTCGGCCGCGGTGGCCGACGAACCCGAACGCGCCGTCTCCATCGTGCTGATGACGGACGGAGAGAACAACGCGGGCCTCGCGTACGAGGAGTTCGTACGCCGCTACGAGGCGCGGCCCGCCGAGACCCGTACCGCGGTCCACACCTACCCCGTGCACTTCGGCGAGGCCGACGCCGGGGCACTGCGGCGCGCCGCGGCGAAGACGGGTGGGCACATGGTGGACGCGCGGGACTCATCCCTTTCCGAGGCGTTCAAGGAGATCCGTGGCTGTCGTTGACGCGCAGTGGTGGGGTGTGTGGTGGCCGTGGATGACGGTGTGGCTCGTCACCGCCGCCGGTCTGGTGACGCTCGGGGCCGTGCTGGTGCGGCACGTCCGCGCGCGCAGAAAGGGGACCGTGGGGCAGCGGTCCGCGTACAGCGTCTGCTTCTACCTGGACGAGAAGGCGGTGATGGACCTCTACCGGATCGGCAACTACAGCGCGGCCCTGGAGCAGGCGGTCGAGCACCGCACCAACGTCGCCACCAGCGTGGGCCTGGTGGGCAGGCTGCTGCCGTGGACCGTCAAGGCCAACCGGGACGTCTCCCAGGAGAAGTTCAGCAGCTATGTGCAGAAGAGCGAGCCGATCTCCGTGATCGGGATGCTCATGGACGCCTTCGAGCGGGCCGACGTCATCGTCCACGCGGACCTGCGCTCGGGGGACGTCACCCCGAACCGCGCGCTCGCCGAGGCCCTCGGCCCCGACGCCGGCCGGGGCGGTGTGGCGCTCAGCGACATCGAGGAGTTCGTCTCGGTCCGCGGCCGTTTCCTGGTGGAGTCGGAGACCGCGGAGGAGATCGTGCTGCGCGCCCCGTACGGCGATCCCGGGCAGCCCGCCCACGTCCGCGTCACCTGCGCGGCCGGCGGCCTGCGCAACGAACGCCTCAACAACGGCACCTTCCAGGCCCGCTGCCTCGGCAAGATGACCGGTTGGAGAACAGAGAGCAGAGAGGTGACCCTGGAGGCGATAGCCATCTTCCGCTGACAACCGCCACACACTGAGGCGCCCCAAAGGGGCGCGGGGAACTGCGCGCCCAGCCACGACGCGCCCGCAGGCGAATCGCTGCCCGACCAAGCGGAGCGCTGCGCGCTCAATTCAGCTCGGCCAGCGTCCGCAGCGTGTGAGGGTCCGGCGACAGCAGAAGCAGGTCGGTCACCGGCCCCTTGCGCCACAACTCCAGGCGTTCCGCGATCCGTTCGCGCGGCCCGACCAGCGAGATCTCGTCGGCGAAAGCATCCGGCACGGCGAGCACGGCCTCCTCGCGACGGCCCGCCAGGAACAGTTCCTGGATGCGACGGGCCGCCTCCTCGAAGCCCATCCGCGCCATCAGGTCGGCGTGGAAGTTGCGTGCCGCGTGCCCCATGCCGCCGATGTAGAAGCCGAGCATCGCCTTCACGGGGAGCAGCCCCTCGGCGACGTCGTCGCAGACCTTCGCGTGGGCCATGGGCGCGACGAGGAAGCCCTCGGGAGCCGCGCCGAGGGAGGCCTCGTACACGTCCGTCCGCATCGGCGACCAGTACAGCGGAAGCCAGCCGTCCGCGATCCGGGTGGTCTGGGCGATGTTCTTCGGCCCCTCGGCCCCCAGCAGGACCGGCAGTTCGGAGCGGAGCGGATGCGTGATGGGCTTGAGGGCCTTGCCGAGCCCCGTACCGTCGGCGCCCCGGTACGGATGCGAGTGGAAGCGCCCGTCCAGCTCGACCGGGCCCTCGCGCCGCAGCACCTGCCGTACGACATCGACGTACTCACGGGTCGCGGTGAGCGGCGACTTCGGGAACGGACGCCCGTACCAGCCCTCGACGACCTGCGGCCCCGAAAGCCCGAGGCCGAGCATCATGCGCCCGCCCGAGAGGTGGTCGAGGGTGAGCGCGTGCATCGCGGTCGTGGTGGGGGAGCGGGCCGCCATCTGGGCAATCGCCGTGCCCAGCTTGATCGTTGAGGTCTGGGCGGCGATCCAGGTCAGCGGGGTGAAGACGTCCGAGCCCCATGACTCGGCGGTCCACACCGAGTCGTAACCGAGCCGCTCCGCCTCCCGCGCCAGGGGCACATGGTCGGGCGAGGGGCCGCGACCCCAGTAGCCGAGGGCGAGTCCGAGCCGCATACACCACTCCTGACGGTCAGTCAGCTGACAGGGGGCCGGGCCGACTGTACGGGAACGGCCCCCCACCCGGAAGAGCTCCGAAGAGCACCTTGGGCGGAGGGCCGTGCAGGACCGGCGGCAGCGGGGTCAGCCCCGCTGGATCCCGGACGTGTCCTGAAGCACACCGCGGCGGCCGTCCTGCGTCTGGGCCACCAGACTCGGGCCGCGCTGCTCGACGGCCAAGTACCACGTACCCGGCGCCAGTTCGGCGATCGGCGTCGGTGAGCCGTCCTCCGAGAACAGCGGACGCGCCACCGGCACCGCGAACCAGAACGGCGAGAAGTCCCCGGCGGGCGGCTGCGGCTGCGGGGCCGGCGCCTGCTGGGGCTGACCGGGCTGGGCGCCGAACGGCTGGCCCTGACCCGGCTGCGGCTGACCGCCGAGGGGCTGGCCCTGACCGGGCTGCTGGGCGCCCGGGTAGCCGTAGCCGGCCGGCGGCTGAGCGCCGTAGGGCTGGGGGGCGGCGGGTTTGGGGGCGGGGACGAGCGGACCCTTGAGGGCCGGGACGAGCGGCGTGGCGATCGCGGCGCCGGCCAGCACCAGGGTGGCGATGAGGCTGAGGATGAGGCCGGTGCCGACGCTGATGTCGACCCCGCCGTTGTTGTCGAAGCCGCCGGCCGGGTCGAAGACGTTCCCGAGCGCGCTCCAGGCGGCGAACACCGCGAAGGCGACACCGAACGGGCCGAGGTCGAGACCGGCGACCTTCGGCGCCTGCGGCAGACCGCGGGCGACGACGATCAGCGCGGCGGCGATGATGCCGGCCAGGGTGACACTCAGGAGGACCGGGCCACTGCCCCAGGCGTTCGGGATGTCGGCGCTGTCGGGGGCCCCGTCGATCGAGTAGATGTCGAGGAACGACGCGATCAACAGCAGTACCGCTGCTCCGATCACCACGCCGTCGCCTCGAGTGAGGGAGCGGATATTCACTTCGGGTCCTTCGTCAGTCGTCTCGTCGTCAGTAGAGGCGTCGCTGTCACCATGCCGCTGTCAGGTCGTGGTGGGAAGCGCAGGAGTGGCCCCATATCGTAGGGAAGACCCTATCGTCCGACCGGTACGGGTGTCCGCCCCGATGAACCCGCTGATCACTACCCGCGCAGGAAACTCACGATTCCCTCAGAGATTCCTTGCGCCGCCTTCTGCCGCCAGGCGCCGCTGGTCAGCTGCGTGACGTCCTTGCTGTCGCGCATGTTGCCGCACTCGATGAACACCTTCGGAACCGTTGACAGATTGAGACCGCCGAGGTCCTTGCGTACGTCGAGACCGGTGCCGTCGCCGATGTAGTTGGAGGGCGCGCTGCCGGTGGCGCGCAGGAAGCCGCCCGCGACGCGCTCGCCCAGGGCACGGGACGGGGCCACGATGGGACGGGTGTCGGCGGAGCCGGAGTGCACCGAGCCCGGCAGGATCACATGGAAGCCGCGGTTGCCGGCCGCCGAACCGTCGGCATGGATCGACACGACGGCGTCCGCGCCGGCCTTGTTGCCGATCTCGGCCCGCTCGTCCACACACGGACCCCAGGCGCGGTCGCCGTCCTGGGTGAACTTCACGGTGGCGCCCTCCTTTTCGAGGATCGTGCGCAGCCGACGTGAGACGTCCAGGGTGAACTTGGCTTCCGTGTAACCGTCGTTGGTCGCGGTGCCGGTGGTGTCGCACTCCTTCCAGTTCGTCCCGATGTTCACCTTGCGGTTGATGTCGGACGGATGCTGGAAGTTGCCGGGGTTGTGACCGGGGTCGACGACGACGACCTTGCCCTTGAGGGGCCCGGAGCCGGCGGGGGCCGAGGTGGCGGCGGGCGACGAACCGGTCTCCTCGCCACCGCCCGACTGACCCGTGCCGCCGCCCGGCCGCTCCTTGCCGTCGTCCGAGGCACCCGCCGACGCGGACGCCCGCGCCGAGGCGCCGGCCGAGACCGAGGTCTGTGCGGCGGCTCCGTCCTCGTCGGAGTCGCCCACCGCCTGCCACACCAGCCAGCCGACCAGGGCCCCCGGCGCGAGCGCGACGACGGCGACGGTCAGGGGTCCGCGCAGGGG
>NZ_LIPP01000230.1 GCF_001418335.1 Streptomyces aurantiacus
CTCCCTCCCCCTTCTCCTCCGGGACCCCCGAGCCATCCGGAACCTTCGGGTCCACCGAGGCCTCCGAGGCCTCCGGGTCCTCGGGGTCCTCCGTTTCCAGCAACTGCACGGCGTGGCGGCCCAGTTGGGCCACCAACATGCCCGGCAGCCAGGGGTCGCGGCTGCGTCCGCCCGTGACGGTGTCCTCCGCTCCCGTGCGCTCCAGGATGTCGCCGAGCGTCGGGCGGGAGGCGGGGTCCTTGCGCAGGCACTGCCGGACGAGGTCGGCGATGCCCTCCGGAACACCTTCCAGGTCCGGCTCCTCCTGGGCGATACGGAACATCAGGGCGTGCACCCCGCTGTTGGCCGTGCCGAACGGGAGTTCCCCCGTGGCCGCGTACGACAGGATCGAGCCCAGGCAGAAGATGTCGCACGCGGGTGTGATCGGGTCACCGCGGACCTGCTCGGGGGCCATGAAGCCGGGCGAACCGACGAGGGCGCCGGTGCGGGTGAGGCCGCCGTCGGTGACCGTCTCCAGGGCGCGGGCTATGCCGAAGTCGATGACGCGCGGGCCGTCGATCGTGACGAGGACGTTCGACGGCTTGAGGTCGCGGTGGATCAGTCCGGCCGCGTGGATGTCCTGGAGCGCGTGGGCGAGACCGGCGGCGAGGATGCGTACGGAGCGTTCCGGGAGCGCGCCGTGCTCGCGGCCGACGACCGTCTGGAGCGAGGGGCCCGCCACATAGCCCGTGGCGACCCACGGAACCGCCGCCTCCGTGTCCGCGTCGAGCACCGGCGCCGTCCAGTACCCGCCCACGCGCCGGGCCGCCCGCACCTCCTGGCGGAAGCGGGCGCGGAACTGCTCCTGTTCGGCGAGTTCCTGGCGGACCAGCTTGACCGCGACGGTGCGTCCGCGGTCCGAACGCGCCAGATACACGTGGCCCATACCGCCCGCGCCCAGCCGCGCCAGCAACCGGTACGCGCCGATCCGGTGCGGATCGGCAGGTCCGAGCTTCTCCATCGAAACGTCGCCCTTCCCGGTGCCCTGTGCCTGTCCGACAGCCAGCCCGAGGATAGTGCGCGCGAAGGGAGGGGGCAGGGGCGGTGTCCACGGTTCCGTGACGGAGGGCGCGGTGAGGAGTTGGACGCCAAGGTGCGACGGAGACCGTGGCGCAGGTCCGGTGGCGGGGTCTCCGCGATCCGGGTGGCCCCGCGTCGAACGCGTAAGGTGACTGGCTCGTAGACATGAGCGAGTACTTGAGCGTATTTGAGCAAGTACTTACTCGCTCAAGTACTTACTTGAGCGAGTGCTTGAGCCAGTGCTTGAGCGAGTACTTGAGCGAGTACTTTTTCGATCAGGGAAGGAACCGGACGATGCCCGGCACCGGCAGCGGCAATGGCGCCGTGACCCGCAGCACCCTGCGACAGCAGATCGCGGACGCGCTCCGCGACGAGGTGCTGGCCGGGCGCCTCCAGCCGGGCAAGGAGTTCACGGTCAAGGAGATCGCCGAGCAGTACGGCGTCTCCGCGACCCCCGTTCGCGAGGCCCTGGTCGATCTGTCGGCGCAGGGCCTTCTGGACGCGGACCAGCACCGCGGGTTCCGCGTGCACGAGTACTCGCTGAGCGACTACCGGAGCATGATCGAGGCCCGCAGCCTGGTCACGGAGAGCATCTTCCACGGGTTACTGGACGGGGCCGCCGCCACCACGAGGGGCGCCCGCGCCGCGCTCGCCACCCGCACCGACGACCCGCGCACCGCCACCGCGCTTGCCGGGGTACGGCGCCGCGGTGAGGAGGCCCAGCGGTCCGCGACCGCCGGTGACCTGAACATCCTCATCGGCTACGACCTGCGGTTCTGGCGCGAGCTCAGCGGCCTGTTCGGCAACCCCTACCTGGCCGACTTCCTGCACCGGCTGCGCGTCCAGTCCTGGGTGTGCGCGGTCCAGCACCTGCGCCGGATCGAGGACCTGCGCGGCCATCTGTGGGCCGAGCACACGGAACTCGTGGACGCCCTCGCCCGCCGGGACGCCACGGCCGCGCACGAGATCGTCGCCGCGTACAACACCCACTCGCTGGCCCTGATAGAGCTGCTGGCGCAGGGCTGAGAACAAGGCTGAGAACCGCGGCCCGTCCGGTGGGCCGGCAGCGGGCGGCAGTAGGTTTGCGGTGGGCCGACGAGTGTGGGGCATCCGACTCGCACGAGGGGGACCGACGGCGCTTTCACCCATTACGCTGCCTTGACCACCGTGCTGAACGAGGAGCTCTCAGTTGGCCTGTGACCTGTGGCTGGTCCCGCTCGTCGACGTGTTGTGTCACACCCCCGACAACCCCTTCGCCGAGGAACTCGCGCTCTACGACAAGGTGCTGGGCGAGGCCGGACTTCCGCCGGTACCGGTGTACGCGTACATGCCGGGGCTCTCCGGCGATGTGGCGCCGGTCGCGGGCTTCGACTACGACGCGCTGCACTTCCTGCGGCGCGCGTACCTCCTCCAGGTGTGCGGCCTTCCGGTGACACCGGTCGGCGAACTGGGCGGCGACTACGAGCAGTTGCTGGAGATGTTCGACGCGACGGCCCAGCAGTCCCACCTGGTCTGGCACTACGACCACGCGGGCGCGTACGTCCCGGTGGACTTCCCGCATCCGCTGTCGAGCGACGAACTCCTCGCGGGGGGCGGCCCGTTGGGCTCCTCCCACGTCCTGCTGCGCGAGCTGGAGTTCGTCGCTCCTTCGATCGGCATCGACCCCGCCAACCCACCGGTCCCGCCGCAGCCCCCGAGGGCCCCGACGGAACTGGAGGAGCCGGCCGCCCCGGCCCCCTTCGACGAGAGCCCCTTCGCCCGCGAACGGCACGTCTGGCTGGGCCTGCACGCGGCGGCGACCCGGAGCCTGGCCCAGGGCTCGATGATCATCTTCAGTTAGGCCGCCGCCGGGCAGGACGGTGGTGGGTCGTGCGATGCCGGGTGACGCGTCAGCCTGCCTGCGTCAGTCCGCCTACGCCTGGGCGCGCCGACGGGCTCGCTCGGCCAGTCGGTCCAGGCGGAGGTCGGCGACGCCGGCGAACGACGGGCGCAATAGGGCCGCGAGTCCGCCCTGGTGGGTGAAGGAGTGCGTGACGTGGGTGCCCTCGTCGCGGGACACCAGGCTCCAACTGTTGGTCTCGGTCAGACCGGGGACCTCCCACCGGCCCTCGATGAGGCTCTCGCCGATGCTGAGGTACTCCCAGTGTCCGCGCAGGGCGCCACGGGCGACGAGCGGGTAGCGCCGGCCGATGAGCGCCTGCGCCGGGCCCTTGACCGAGCGGAAAGCCGGGTTCCACTCGGCCAGCTCGGTGGGTTCCAGAAGGATCTGCCGCACGATACCGACAGGGGCGGGGACCAGTATGTGGGAAGTGGACGTGTTCATCAGTACTCCATTCCTCCGTCGGTGCGGATGACCGTGGCGTACACCGGCCAAGAAGTCGATGCCGACGTCGATGCCGTGACATCGATGACGTAACATCGATGTCTCATCATGCATGTCCCGGCATCGTTGCCGCAACACCATCCCGAGTCCCGGAAAAAGTAGGAGACGACCCTCCGGATGGACGAACAGGCCAATCCGAAAGAGCCGAAGGGGCCGAAGGGGCCGAAGGGGCCGAAGGGACGCATATCGATGATGGGCCATTGAATGATGCGCCATGGATGCTGCATCATCGAAAACGATGTGATCGCCCGTCCTGGTGAGCCACCGAACCAGCACTTCTTGGAGCCGCCATGTCCCACTCCCCGACCTCTACGGACACCATCGCGCCCCAGTCGCCCGCCACGGCCGAGCAGCGGCGCCACGACTCGGAACTGCGCTACCTCCTGCTGGCGGCGCAGCGTGAAGGAGCCCGCCAGATGACTGGGCAGCTCAAGTCCCTCAACCTGACCCCGGCCCAGGCGGAAATCCTTCTGGTGCTCGCCGAACGCGCCCCGCTCACACTCGCCGAACTGGGCCGCCTGATCGTGTGCGAGAGCGGCAGCCCCAGCCGCATCGTCGACACCCTCACCAAGCGCGGCCTGGTCGACCGCGAACCGGGCCAGGTGGACCGCCGGGTCGTCCATCTGCGGCTGACCTCGCGCGGGGAGGAGCTGATGCCGGTACTGCGCACCATCGACGCCCGGACCGACGCCATGATCGTCGACCGTCTCAGCGCGGAGGAACAGGCAGTCATGACCCGCGGCCTGCGCCGCATCCTGGACGGCACCCCCAGCGGAACGGCCCTGGCGGCACGCTTCGGGCGCGAGAAGTAACGGCCGGGGAGCCGGAGGAGCCGAGGACGCGCGGAGGGGCAGTGTCCGCACAGGCCAACGCGCGGAGGGGCAGTGTCCGCACAGGCCATGAGTCCCGACGACCAGGGCCCTTCTGAACCTACGAAGTCGTGCCCCCGATGGCCCGTCACGGGCCATCGGGGGCACGGCGTCATCACGTACGTACTAGATGAACGAGTTGATCTCGATCGTCTCGTCGCGGCCCGGGCCCACGCCGATCGCGGAGATCGGGGCGCCGGACATCTCCTCCAGCGCCTTGACGTAGCCCTGCGCGTTCTTCGGGAGGTCCGCGAAGGTCTTGGCCTTCGTGATGTCCTCCGACCAGCCGGGCAGGGTCTCGTAGATCGGCTTCGCGTGGTGGAAGTCGGTCTGCGAGTACGGGAGTTCCTCGACGCGCTTGCCGTCGATCTCGTACGCGACACAGACCGGGATCTCGTCCCAGCCGGTGAGGACGTCGAGCTTGGTGAGGAAGAAGTCGGTCAGGCCGTTGACGCGCGTCGCATACCGGGCGATGGGCGCGTCGAACCAGCCGCAGCGCCGGTCACGACCGGTGGTGACACCGCGCTCGTGGCCGATGCGGCGCAGCGCCTCACCGTCCTCGTCGAGAAGCTCCGTGGGGAACGGACCCGCGCCGACCCGCGTCGTGTACGCCTTCAGGATGCCGATGACCTTGCTGATCTTCGTCGGGCCGACACCCGAACCCGTGCAGGCGCCGCCCGCCGTCGGGTTCGACGACGTCACGAAGGGATACGTGCCGTGGTCGATGTCGAGCAGCGTGCCCTGGCCGCCCTCGAAGAGGACCACCTTGTCGTCGTCGAGCGCCTTGTTGAGCAGCAGGACGGTGTCGGCGACGTACGGGCGCAGCCGCTCCGCGTAGGTCAGCAGCTCCTCGACGATCTGCTCGGTCTCGATGGCGCGGCGGTTGAAGACCTTGGTGAGGAGCTGGTTCTTGCCGTCGAGCGCCGCCTCGACCTTCTGCGTCAGGATCGACTCGTCGTACAGGTCCTGGACGCGGATGCCGACGCGGTTGATCTTGTCGGCGTACGTCGGGCCGATACCGCGGCCCGTCGTGCCGATCTTCCGCTTGCCGAGGAAGCGTTCCGTCACCTTGTCCACCGTCACGTTGTACGGCGTGATGATGTGGGCGTTTCCGCTGATGAGGAGCCTGGAGGTGTCGATGCCTCGCTCGTTCAGTCCGTTCAGCTCGGAGAACAGGACCGATGGGTCGACAACGACTCCGTTACCGATGACCGGGGTGCACCCCGGCGAGAGGATTCCGGAAGGGAGGAGGTGGAGGGCGTACTTCTGGTCGCCCACGACTACCGTATGGCCGGCGTTGTTGCCGCCTTGGTAGCGCACCACATAGTCCACGGAACCACCGAGCAGGTCGGTGGCCTTTCCCTTGCCTTCGTCACCCCACTGAGCACCGAGCAGCACAAGTGCGGGCACGCGCGTACACCCCTTCCGGGCGGGGCATGTCCATGGTCGGGGACGTACGCGACTGCTTCTGTACGGCTGCGTACGCCGGCGACCACCTTTGGCCGCGACCGTCGGACCGGATGCCCCGGAATAGACCAAGCCCCTGGCGCAATAGCGCAAGGGGCTCTTGCACAAAGATGCTACCCGAGGAAGCGAGGCATGACCGAGGTGGCGACTTCCGACCAGCTCCTGGTGGTCATCGACCCGGTCGCCCGTCGCGGTGACGGTGAGGCGGTACGGATCGCAAAAGACGTGCTCAGCGCGGGTGCGGTGACAAAAGTGTGTCTCCCCGACGGGCCCGAGGAATTCGATCGGGCACTGGTCAGGAGAGGGTCGCGGCGGCCCGTCGTGATCGGGGACGACCGGGCGCTGCTGCGCGCTGTGTCCCTTTTGCACCGGCGGCGCGAGCTGGCCGGATGTGCGCTGTCCCTGGTGCCCGTGGGTGTGGGCGGCGGCGCGTTGTCGCTCTCGCGGGCCCTCGGGGTGCCCATGGGGGCGGTCGCGGCGGCACGGGCCGTGCTCGACGGGTCCGAGCGGCGGCTCGACCTGCTGGTGGACGACAGTGACGGGGTGGTGCTGGGGGCTCTGCGGATTCCGCCGTTGGGCGCCCGCGTGGACGGGGATGACGGTGGCACCGAACGTGCCGGTGGCACGTGGGGCGCCGGGTCCTCGGGGGAGGCGGCGGTGGACGGTGCGCAGCACCTTCATCACTGGCTGCGGACCTGTCAGTCCCTCGTCCGCACGCTCGCCGCGCGGCCCGCCCGGGTCCCGGCCTCCGCCGCGTTCGGGCCCACCCGGCTGCGGGTCGAGGTCGACGGCAGGACCCTCGTCGATCTGGACCAGCCCCTGGACGCCGTGTCGATCACGCCGGGAGGCGCCGGAGGCGGTGCGCGGATCGAGGTCCGGCCCGCGTCCGTCGGCGCGGAGGCCACGCTGCTGGAGGCTGTGGCCTGGACGATCACCGTGTCCGGGGCGGACTTCCGGTACCGCGCGGACGCCGTGGTGAGCGGGCCTGTGCGGACGCGGACATGGACCGTACGGGAGGGGGCTTGGGGGCTCACCTTGCCTGGGTGAGCCCCCGACTGGGGGCTGCGCCCCCAGACCCCCCTATCGCGCTGACGCGCTCGTCCTCAAACGCCGGACGGGCTGACAGTCAGCCCCTCCGGCGTTTGGGGACCGGGGTTCGGGGGCGGAGCCCCCGAGTAAGTGACGGGAATGGGTAGGAAAACCTCAGCCGCCGCCGAACCGCTCCTCCCGGTGGACGCGCCAGCGGTCCATCATCCGGGCGATCTCGTCGTCGACGAACTCGAAGAACGCGAGGGTCTCGGCGAGGCGGCGGCCCGCCGGGGTGTCGCCGCCGAGGCTGTCGACGCCCTCGCGCAGGGCGTACTCCCAGCGCTTGATGACCGCCTCGCGGCTGGTGAGCGCCTCGTACCACTGGTTGCTGTGCACGCGGTAGCGCTCGCGCCGGGAGCCCGGTTCGCGTTCGCGGGCGACCATGTGCTGCTGCGCCAGATGACGCACCGCTCCGGAGACGGCGGCCGGGCTGATCCGTAGCTGTTCACCGAGCTCGACCGAGGTCATCGTCCCGGAGTCCGAGGAGAGCAGCGCCGCGAACACCCGGGCCGGCATCCGCTGCATCCCCGCCTCGACGAGCTGCGCGGCGAAGCTCTCGACAAACTTCGAGACGGCCTCGGCGTCACGCGCCGGCCCGGACTCCGGTTCCAGCCCCGATTCCGGCCCCGCGTCCCGTTCCGCCCCAGTCGGTTCCGCCATACCGCGATCCGCCCTCTCCGTCACACGTCTCCGTCACGCGTCTCCGTCACGTCCCCAGCGCCGTGTCGAGTCGTGATGCCGAGTCCAGTCGATTCTATCCGTCGTTTATACGTTTCCTTAACTTCACAAGTTTGTGAAAGTAACGTACGTTCTGAATCATGACGAAGGCAATCACCGTCTCCGGACTGCACAAGTCGTTCGGCCGCACGCACGCCCTGGACGGTCTCGACCTCGACGTCGACACCGGCGAGGTGCACGGCTTCCTCGGCCCGAACGGCTCGGGGAAGTCCACCACCATCCGCGTCCTGCTGGGCATGCTGCGCGCCGACTCGGGCGCCGCGCAGCTACTGGGCCGGGACCCGTGGGCCGACGCCGTGGAACTGCACCGCAAGATCGCCTACGTCCCCGGTGACGTCACCCTGTGGCGGAACCTGTCCGGCGGCGAGGTCATCGACCTGTACGGACGCCTGCGCGGGGGCCGGCGCGAAGGCCTCGACAAGGCGCGCCGGGCCGACCTGATCGAGCGGTTCGAGCTGGACCCGACGAAGAAGGGGCGCACGTACTCCAAGGGCAACCGGCAGAAGGTCGCCCTCGTCGCCGCCTTCGCCTCCGACGTGGACCTGCTGATCCTGGACGAGCCCACCTCGGGCCTGGACCCCTTGATGGAGGAAATCTTCCAGCGGTGCGTCGAGGAGGAGCGCGACCGGGGCCGCACGATCCTGCTGTCCTCCCACATCCTCAGCGAGGTCGAGGAGTTGTGCGACCGCGTCAGCATCATCCGCAAGGGCGTCACGGTCGAGACCGGCTCGCTCTCGGACCTGCGCCATCTCACGCGCACCAGCGTCACCGCCGAACTCGCCCGGCCGCCCGACGGTTTGGCGGCACTGGCCGGCGTCCACGACCTGGACATCCAGGGCGACCGGGTCAAGCTCCAGGTGGAGAGCGACAAGTTGAACGCCGTACTGCGGTCCCTCACCGAGTCGGGCGTACGGTCCCTGACCTCGACGCCGCCGACCCTGGAGGAACTGTTCCTGCGGCACTACCAGGACGACGTACGGGCGGACGCATCGGCCGACGCACGAGCGGATGTACCGGCGGATGGACAGCCGGACGCACGGGCACAGGGGGTGTCACGATGACCGCCGTGACCTCGGCCGCCCGGCCGCCCGCCACCGTACGGGGCCGGGGCTCGCGTCAACTGGCCGGCACCTGGCCCCTGTTGCGGCTCGCGCTGCGTCGCGACCGGGTGGTGATCCCGCTCTGGGTCGGGGTCGTCGCCCTGATGGTCGTTTCCATGCCGGGCTCACTGGAGAGCGTGTACTCCACGGCTGCCGAACGCGCCGACGTCATCCGCCAGATGGCGGCCAACGGCTCCCTGCGCGCCACGTACGGGCCGGTGTTCAGCGACTCGCTCGGCGGTCTCGTGGCGTGGCGCGTCGGCGCGTACGCGGGAGTCTTCGCCGGGATCATGAGCCTGCTCGTCGTCCTGCGGCACACCCGGGACGAGGAGGAGAGCGGCCGTCAGGAGATGCTCTCGGCGGGCATGGTGGGCCGCCGCGCCCCGCTGACCGCGGCGCTCCTCGCCGCCCTCGTCGCGAACGTGGCCCTCGCGCTGCTCATCACCGCCGGTCTCGCCGGGCAGGGCGCGCCGGGCGCCCTGGCGCTGGGCTTCGGCACCGCCGGGGTCGGCATGGTCTCCGCGACGACGGCGGCGATCGTCGCCCAGTTCACGGAGAGCGCACGGCTCGCCAAGGGTCTGTCGGGGGGCCTGCTGGGCGCGACGTTCGTGCTGCGGGCGGCCGGCGACTCCTCGGTGGACGACGGCTCGTCCGTGCTGACCTGGCTGTCGCCCATCGGCTGGCTGGAGAACCTGCGCGCGTTCGCGGGCGAACGGTGGTGGGTGCTGCTGCTGTTCACCGCCGCCGTCGCGCTCCAGGGCGCGGCCGCGTACGAACTGGCCGGGCGCCGCGACGTCGGGATGAGCTTCCTGCCGAGCCGGCCCGGACCCGCCACCGGCCGGCTCGGTACGGCGGGCGCGCTGGCCTGGCGGTTGCAGCGCGGCAGCGTACTCGGCTGGAGTCTCGGTTTCCTCGCCGCCGGGGCGGCCTTCGGCGGGGTCACCAAGGGCGCGACGGATCTGGTCGGCGACAACGAACGGACCCGCGAGATCATCGAGCGCATGGGCGGGCAGTCGGGCATCACCGACGCGTTCCTCGCCACGATGGTCGGCATGCTCGGGATGGTCGCCGCGCTGTACGTCGTGCAGTCCGTGCTGCGGCTGCACGGCGAGGAGACCTCCCAGCGCGCGGAACCGGTCCTCGCGGGCGCGGTGGGCCGCCTGCGCTGGGCCTGCGGCCATCTGCTGATCGCCTTCGGCGGAGCGGTACTGATCATGCTCCTCGGCGGCCTCGGCCTGGCGGCCGGCTACGGCCGGTCCCCCGGCGCGATCCTGGGCGCCTGCCTGGTCCAGCTCCCCGCGATCTGGTCCATCGGCGCGCTGGCCGTCCTCCTGTACGGGGTGTCTCCACAGCTTGCTCCGGGAGCGTGGGCCGTGGCCGGCGCCGCACTGCTCCTCGGCTGGATCGGCCCCGCCCTGGAACTGCCCGACCCGGTCCTGGACCTCTCACCCTTCGGCCACCTGCCGAAACTGCCGGGAGGCGAGATGGCGTGGACACCGGTACTGGTCCTCACGGCGATCACGACGGCTCTGCTCGCGGCGGGCATGGCGGCGTTCAGGCGCCGGGATCTGGCGACGGGGTGAAAGGCCCCGCCCCGATAGGGGCGCGGGGAACGGCGCAGTCTTTATGTCTTCAGGGGCGCGGGGAACGGCGCAATCTTTTAAGGGGCGCGGGGAACTGCGCGATCAGCCACGACGGACCCGCACGTCCCATCCGGCCCGTCGCGAGACCAGCCCGTCACACCTCGACAAGCAACCCCTCCAACCCCCGGATCACGAAGTTCGGCTTGCGTCGGGGCTCGGCCGCGAGCCGAAGCGAAGGAGCCTGGTCCAGCAACGCCCCCATGGACGCCGCGAGTTCGATCCGGGCGAGCGGCGCCCCGATGCAGTAATGGATACCCGCGCTGAAGGAGATGTGCGGATTCTCCCCGCGGGACAGATCAAGAGCCTCCGGCTCCGCGAACACCGCCGGGTCGTGGTTGGCGGACCCGAAGAGCAGCGCCACCTCGCTCCCCCGCGGGATCACCGTCCCGTCGACCTCGATCTCGTCCAGCACCCACCGCTCGAACAGCTGCAGCGGGGTGTCGTACCGCATCAGCTCCTCCACGGCGGTACCCACCAGGCCCCGGTCCGCGCGCAGGGCCGCCAGCTGCTCCGGGTGCCGGAACAGCGCCCACCAGCCGTTCACCGTGGCGTTCACCGTCGCCTCGTGGCCCGCGTTCAGCAGGAGCACGCACGTCGAGATCATCTCCTGCTCGCTGAGCCGGTCCCCCTCGTCGTACGCCGCGATCAGTCCCGAGATCAGGTCGTCCCCGGGCTCCTTGCGCCGGGCGGCGATCAGCTCCCGCAGGAACTCGGTGAACTCGACCGACGCCCGTACCGCGTTCCGCGCCGTCTGCGGGGAGGGGCTCAGCTCGTACATCCCGCAGATGTCCGCCGACCAGGGCCGCAGCTGGGCCCGCTCGGACTCCGGGATGCCCAGCATCTCCGCGATCACCGCGACGGGGAGGGGTTCGGCGACGTCCGTCAGCAGGTCGCCGCCGCCCGCCGCGACCAGTTCGCCGACGAGTTCGGAGGCCAGCCGGTCCACGTACGGCCGCAGCCGCTCGACCGTCCTCGGGGTGAACGCCTTCGACACCAGGCGTCTGATCCGGGTGTGGTCCGGCGGCTCCAGGTCGAGCATCCCGTGGTCGTTCAGCACGTGGAACGGCTCGTGCTCGGGCGGGGGTGCGGTCCGTCCGAAGTCCTCGTGCGTGAACCGGTGCTGGTACGTCCGGCCCAGCCGGCGGTCCCTCAGCAAGGCCGACACGTCCGCGTGGTGGGGTACCAGCCACTGGTTGGTGGGCTCGTAGTAGTGCGCTCTTCCGTGCGCGCGGAGTTCCGCGTACGCGGGGTACGGGTTCGATACGAAGGTCTGGTCCCAGGGGTTGAAGGACTGCGGGGGCTTGGTGGCTGCCATGCCCGGACGCTAGCCGTCGGTGACCCTGCTGACCAGGGGCTCCGCCGGGTGCGCCGTGTTCGACTGCGGGGCCGTGGGGGCTGGCCGCGCAGTTCCCCGCGCCCCTTAAAAGATTGCGCAGTTCCCCGCGCCCCTAAAGACAAAAGACTGCGCCGTTCCTCGCACCCCTGAAGCCAAAGAACTGCGCCGTTCCCCGCGTCCCTGAAAGAAACTCCGTCAGCCCGGTGTCACCAGGCGGGCCTCGTACGCGAAGACCGCTGCCTGGGTTCGGTCTCTGAGGCCCAGTTTTACCAGGATGCGGCTTACGTGGGTCTTGATGGTGGACTCGGCCACCACCAGGCGGGCGGCGATCTCCGCGTTGGACAGGCCCTGGGCGATGAGTACCAGTACCTCCGTCTCGCGGTCCGTCAGGTCCCCGTACGCCCCGTTCGCCCCGTGCGCCGTCGCCGAGAGGCGGGGCACCTCCGACAGCTTCGAGAACTCCGTGATCAGCCGCTTCGTCACCGACGGCGCCAGCAGGGCCTCGCCGGCCGCCACCACCCGTACTCCGTCCGCGAGCTGCCGCGCCGAGGCGTCCTTCAGGAGGAAGCCCGACGCCCCGGCGCGCAGCGCCTGGTACACGTACTCGTCGAGGTCGAACGTCGTCAGCACGAGCACCTTCGCCGCGCCGTCCGCCGCCACGATCTCGCGCGTCGCCTCGATGCCGTTCATCTCGGGCATCCGGATGTCCATCAGGACGACGTCCGGACCGAGCTCCCGGACCCGGTCGACCGCCTCCCGGCCGTTGACCGCCTCCCCGACGACCTCGATGTCCGGCATCGCGCCGAGCAGCACCGAGAACCCCTCGCGGACCATCATCTGGTCGTCGGCGATCAGTACCCGAATGGTCATCCCTGGCCCTCCGTCGGTGCGGCAGCCGTGACC
The DNA here is from genome assembly GCF_001418335.1 of Streptomyces aurantiacus. Taxonomy (GTDB): domain Bacteria; phylum Actinomycetota; class Actinomycetes; order Streptomycetales; family Streptomycetaceae; genus Streptomyces; species Streptomyces aurantiacus. The sequence goes on from NZ_LIPP01000230.1 coordinate 12,588, forward strand.
GGCAGGAAGACCGTCACCTCATAGCCCCCGTCGTCCGTCGCCTCCGCCGTCATCTCCCCGTCCAGCATCGATACCCTCTCCCGCATACCCGTGATGCCGTGCCCGGCACCCGGTGACGGCTTGACCAACCCGGTCGCCGGACCGTTCACGATCCGCAGCCCGAGCCCGCCGAGCACATGGCTGACCTCCACCTTGGCCGCGGCGCCCGGCGCGTGGCGCAGGCTGTTGCTCAGCGCCTCCTGGACTATTCGGTACGCGGACAGCTCGACGCCCTGCGGCAGTTCCCGCACCGCGCCCGTGACCGTCCTGTCCACCTGGAGGCCCGCGTCGCGCACGTTCTCCAGCAGCCGGTCCAGGTCCGCGAGCCTGGGCTGCGGGGCGTCCGGCGCCTCGTAGTCCTCGGCCCGTACGACACCGAGGACGCGGCGCAGTTCGGAGAGCGCTATGACCGCGTTCTCCCTGATCACCTTGAACGCGTACTCCAGCTCCGGCGGGGGATTCTCCACCCGGTAGGGCGCGGCCTCCGCCTGGATGGCGACGACCGACATGTGGTGTGCCACCACGTCGTGCAGCTCGCGGGCGATCGTCGTGCGCTCTTCGAGAAGGGTGCGCTTGGAACGCTCGTGCGCGGTCACCGTCTGCTGTGCGGTCACCTTCTGCACGGCATCGTGACGCACGTGCCACACCGTGACGACCAGCAGCGCCAGCGCACTCACGAACAAGAACGGCGTGGTGTTCGTGAAGTAGTGGTTGGCGCCGAAGAAGACCTCCGAGAAGAGGCCGTACGCCGCCGTCAGTACCCACATCCACGCCGCCGTGCGGGGCCTCGTCCGCATCGCCACGACGGTGAGCACGATCAGCTGGGTCGCGAAGGCGCCGGGTTGCCAGGGCCAGTCGTCACTCCCCCCGGCGAACACGGCGCAGACGGGTGTCGCCGCGAGGGAGACCCAGAAGGCGCCGACCGGCCTGAGCAGCGTCAGCAGAATCGCGCCCAGCGCGAGCAGGCCGGTCAGGAACTGCAACAGGTCGCCGCCGCCGTTGCCCGCGAGGGAGATGAGCAGTGTCACCACACCGGCCAGCACCACCAGGGCGTGCGGGAGCCGGGTGAGCCGCTCCCGCAGGCGTGGCGGCAGCAGTCGGGTGACGGGCCCGTCCACGCGCATCCTGGGAAGCGGGCGGAAGGCGAAGGCGTCCTGGAACAGGTCCTGCCGCAGCCCCCGCGACGCGTCCATCGCCAGCTGGAACTCGGGGCTGCGCGGCCGGCCACCGCCTTGCCGTGCCGTCTGCGTCTGCGTCTGCGTCTGCGTCGGGATCGGGGTCTGGATCTGAGTCTGGGTCGTCTCGGTCACATACAGACCGTAGGCCGAGGCGGGGGCGGTGGTCGTCACCAGTGAGAGGGGTCCTTCGACCTCCCTCTCAGGTACTACGGGTATCGCCGGGGGGGGCGTCAGCAGCGGGCCTCGCCCTACCAGGCTCTACCAGGCTCTACCAGGCCAGTTGTGCGATCTCCTCCGCCACCACCGCGCACGCGTCCGCCGCCGGGTCGATCAGCGGGAAGTGACCCACGTCCTCCAGGAGCGTCAGACCCACCACCTCGCCGGCCTTCGCCGCCGCTTCCGCGTACGCCTCGGCGACCGCCTGCGGCACGATGACGTCCGTCCTGCCCTGCACCAGCGTCGTGGCGATCCCCGTCGGGAGGAGCAGAGCCGGATCGGTGTACGGCTGCCGTTCCTCGAACTTCGCTTCCCCGCCGAGGAGTTGGCGCGAGGCCCCGGAGCAGACGTCCAGCTTCTCCGCGACCGTGAAGTCGGCGATCGGGGCGAGTGCCACGACACCGCGCAGGGGCGCGGGCCGCGCCAGGAACCAGGGCGCGTCGGCCGGCAGCAGATGGCGGGCGGCGGCCCACAGGGCCAGCTGGCCGCCCGCCGAGTGGCCGGTGACCACCGTGCGGCGCACGTCGGCCCCCGGCAGGGCCTCCCGTGCGAGCCCGGGCAGCGCGTCCAGCGCCGCCGCGACGTCGTCGAACGTGTCGGGCCAGCGCCCCGCGACAGGGCCCGTTCCGCCCTGCGCAGGGATCACGCCGCCGCGCCGGTACTCGACGTTGGCCACGGCGAAGCCCCGCCGGGCCAGGAAGTCCGCGAACGGGGTGATGTGCCGCCGGTCGTACGGGGCCCGCCAGGCGCCGCCGTGCAGGACGACGACGAGCGGGGCCGACTCCTCGCCGCCGCGTGGCGCGTAGAAGTCGACGACCTGGTCGGGGTGGTCGCCGTACGCGGCGGTGGCATCGGGGTCGACGGGCGGATGGGAGAAGGCCGACTCCTCCTCCGCGGCGTCGCGGGCGTCGTCCGGCATGCTCCAAGCCTCTCAGCGGTGCGGTGTACGTTCCTCCCCGGCCCCGTGAACCCATTGCTTTCGGGGTTCTGGCCAACGTGCTTCGGAGCGCGGGTCGTTGGCGGGACCGTATCAGGCGGTTGACGTGCGTCGGCACACGGCCGTAACGCTCGGTGAGGGTTAAATGGTCCCTTTGTTCCGTTACGCTGTGGAGCCGTCGGCCTGCCCGTGCATCTCGTCGTCGTCCGCGAAGGAGTCCGCCATGACCGCCGTGCCCGTGCCCGAGCCCGTGCCCGAGCCGGTGCCCGGGCCTGTCCCCGAGTCCAGGCCCGAGCCCGGCACCGTCCGCCCCGGTGGGCGTACCGCCCGGGTCCGTGCGGCCGTGTTGCGGGCCGCCGGGGACGTGCTGGCCGAGCAGGGGTTCGCCCATCTCGACCTGGCCGACGTGGCCCGGCGGGCGGAGGTGGGGAAGACGACCGTGTACCGGCGTTGGGGCTCGGTCACCGGCCTTGTCGCCGACCTGCTCGGTGACATGGCCGAGCAGTCGCTTCCCCGTACCGAGACGGGCTCCGTGCTCGGGGATCTGCGCGCCAACGCGGCACTGGTGCGTCGCACGCTCGCCGATCCCCGGCAGGGGGCGCTGTTCCGGGCGGTGATCGCCGCCGCGGCCTGTGACGAGCGTACGGGTGAGGCGTTGCGGCGGTTCTACGAGGTGCGGGTCGCCGAGTGGGTGCCGTGTGTCGAACAGGGTGTGGCGCGGGGGGAGTTGCCCGCGGGGACCGATCCGGTCCAGGTGGCGGCGGCTCGGCGGGCCCTGCGGTGCGGGGGGCTCGCCGAGCTGAACGCGGCTGCGCGGTCGCGGCTCACGACGGGCCGCTTCCTGCGCAACCTCGCCGGGGCGTGGGAGCGCACGTCGTTCCGCTTCCCGAACGACCCCGTCCGGGCGGAAAGGGAGCTGTGCGGCTGAGTGGGGGCTGAGCGCGCAGTTCCCCGCGCCCCTGGGAGAGCGGGGGCAAGGTTGTGAGTTCGTGCGCGTGCGTCGGGGCTGAGCGCGCAGTTCCTCGCGCCCCTGGGACAGCGGGGGACGAGGTTGTGAGTTCGTGCGAGTGCGTCGGGGCTGAGCGCGCAGTTCCCCGCGCCCCCTAGGACAGCGGGGGACGAGGTTGTGAGTTCGTGCGAGTGCGTCGGGGCTGAGCGCGCAGTTCCCCGCGCCCCCTAGGACAGCGGGGGACGAGGTTGTGAGTTCGTGCGAGTGCGTCGGGGCTGAGCGCGCAGTTCCCCGCGCCCCTAGGAGCGGGTGCGCGGGGGTTGGGCGCGCAGTTTCCCGCGCCCCTCAAAGTGGGGCTGCGGCCCGGCTTTTGTCTTTAGGGGCGCGGGGAACTGCGCGATCGGCCCACGGACAGCCGCGCCTGCCCACCGGGCCCCAGGCCCGGCTTGAGGGGCGCGGGGCCGCATCGAATATGCGGCTCCGCCGCACGTGCGCACGGGTTACGTGTCGAGCCTCGTGGCTCGGGTGATCGTCGTGGACAGGTCGCGGATCTGGCTCGATTCCGTGGCGGACGCCAACCGGTCCGCCCGCCGCGCCAGTTCGCGTAGCGGCAGTGCCCCGGGCAGGCCGCCCCACCGGTCGTCGCCGGAGCGGAGCGCGTCCGCGAAGTACGCGGCGACCGCGGCGACCTGCAGTCCGCTCCGCGCCGTCTCCGTGCCCCACAGCGGCCCGTCGAGGGCGTCGGCCTCGACCTGGCCCGTCTCCTCGTGCGGAACACGCGTCCCGGGGTCGAGCCACCGCACGGTCGCCGTGGCGACATGCCCCGTCGCACCCGGCTTGATACGCACCGCGTAGAGCGCGGTGACCGTGTGGCCCGGCCCCGTCTCACCACCGTCCACGCGGTCGTCGCGGAAGTCCTCGTCGGCCACCCGGCGGTTGTCGTACCCGATGAGCCGGAACCGGTCGACGGTCTCCGGGTCGAAGGCGACCTGCGCCTTGGCGTCCCGGGCCGTGAGGTCGATGTTCCGCGGCAGTTCGTCGCAGAAGACCGTACGGGCGTCCTCGGCGTTCGACACGTACGTGGTGTGGCCGTCGCCCCGGTCGGCGAGGCGCTCCATCAGGGCGTCGCCGTAGTCGCTGCCCACACCGACGCCGAAGAGAGTGATGCCGTGCGCGCGACGGGCGTCCCCGATGCGGTCGAGCAGGGCGTCGGCATCCGTCTCGCCGGTGTTGGCGAGGGCGTCCGAGAGCAGCACGACCCGGTTGGTGGCGCCCTCGCGCAGCCCTTCGACGGCCGTGCGGTAGCCGGTGGTGACGCCCGCGCCCAGGTTGGTCGAGTCGGTGGGTTCAAGGGTGTCGATCGCCTCGTGGACCCGGCCGCGGTGGTCGCCCAGGCGGGTCATCGGGAGCACGGTCCTCGCCTCGTCGCTGAAGGCGACGAGCGCCACCGCGTCGTCGTCGCGCAGCCGGTCCGTCATCACGCCCAGGGAGTCCTTGGCCAGGTCGAGGCGGCCCGGTTCGGCCATGGACCCCGAGACGTCGATGACGAAGGTGAGGGCGGCGGGCGGGCGTTCGCCGCCGTCCTCGGCCTCCCGCGTGGCGAGACCGACCCTGACGAGCCGCCAGTCCCGCCCGTCCCCGCTGTTCTCGCTGTTCCCGCTGCCTCCGCTGTCCCCGCTGTCCGTGCGGGCGCCGTCCATCGTGACCGTGAAGCCGTCGCCGTCCGGGCGCTCGTAGTTCTGGCGGAAGCTGTTGACGAATTCCTCGGGCCGGACCGTCGACGGGTCGGGCCGCCGGCCGTCCTCCAGGGTGCGGCGCGCGTAGCCGTACGACGCGGTGTCCACGTCCAGCGCGAAGGTGGAGAGGTAGTCGGCCGGGGGCGCGGTCTCGCGGAGTTCGCCCTTCCGGTCGTCGTTCTCGCCCCGCTCTGTGTCCTCATCGGTGACCGAGGGGCCCGTCGGCAGGACCGGGGCGGGCGCCGGGAAGCCGTTGTCCTGCCGTGCCTTGCTGCCGCCCCGGTCCTGCGAGTCCTCGCCGCTTCCGCCGCCGCAGGCGGTGAGCAGGAGTCCGACGGTGACGGTCGCGGCAACGAACGCGCCGCGCACCCGCTGCTGCCGCCGCCGTTCCCCTGAGCCCCGTCGCCGTGTCTGATGCCGTTCGGTGCGCCTCATGTGTGCCCCCTCGGTGACCTCTGTGAGCCGACGTCTGTGACTGTGACGGCGGAGGCGGCCGGAAGGAGCGGCCCAAGGCGTTGCGGATGGATCTCGATGCGGCCACGGCGGACGGCGGTCGAGACCGGTGGGTGATCCTCCGGAGACCCGAAGGTGTCCGGAGGACCCCGGGAGACGGCGGCGTTGAGAGCGGCGGCGTTACTTTGTCGCTACGACACCACGTCCTTGCGCGCGAACGCGCGGAACGCCAGAGCGAACAGCACCATCGCGTACGTCACCGAGATCGCCGTGCCCTGGATCATGCCGCCCCACTCCGGGCGGGGCTGCACCGCGTCCGCCCAGGCGAACTGCCAGTGCGCGGGCAGGAAGTGGCGCCAGTCGCCGAGGGCGGTGACCGCGTCGAGGACGTTCCCGACGATCGTCAGGCCGACCGCTCCTCCCACCGCGCCCAACGGGGCATCGGTCTTCGTCGACAGCCAGAACGCCAGCCCCGCGGTGACCAGTTGGGACGCGAAGATGAACGCGATCACGATCACGAGGCGCTGCGCCGCCGTGCCCGCGGACAGGGAGCCGCCGGTGGGTATCTCCAGCGGACCCCAGCCGTACGCGACCGAGCCCACCACCAGGGCGACGACCGGCAGCAGCACCATCGCGGCGAGGCTGAGGCCGAGCGCCACCACGAGCTTGGACCACAGGAGGCGGGCCCTCGGCACGGGTGCGGCGAGGAGGTAGCGCAGCGAGGACCAGCTCGCCTCCGAGGCGATGGTGTCGCCGCAGAACAGCGCCACGGGGATCACCAGTAGGAAGCCCGCGGAGACGAAGAGGTTCGTCGCGGCGAAGTTGGCGCCGGACGCCGTGGCCGTGTCCATGAGGGTGACCTGGCCGTCGCGGCCGTCCGGCTGGCCGCCGATCGCGAAGGCCACGGCCAGCACGAAGGGCAGGGCGGCGAGGATCGCCCCCATGACCAGCGTGCGGCGCCGCTTCAGCTGGCGCGTCAGCTCGACCCGCAGCGGCAGGGTGCGCCCGGCCCGGTAGCCGTCCGCCACCTCGGCACGCTCGACAAGTGTGCTCACGCGGAGCCTCCGATCAGGGTCAGGAACGCGTCCTCCAGGCGGCGGTGGGGCCCGAGGGAGGCCACCGGTACTTCGAGCCGGACCAGCTCCACGAGGAGCCGGGCCGCCGCGGAGTCCTCGGCCCCGGAGCCGCCCTGTTGCGCGGTCAGCCGTATCAGCAGGCCGTCGTCCGTGCGGGCCGCCGACTCGATGCCCGGCAGTGCCGCCACCTTCTCCACCAGCGGGTCGGCGATGTCGGCCGCGAGGCCCACCAGGAGGGTGTCGCCGGAGCCGATGATCTCGCGGACCGGGCCGGCCTGGACCAGTCGGCCCCGGTCCATGACGACCAGATGCGTACAGGTCTGCTCGACCTCGGCGAGGAGGTGGCTGGACACGATCACCGTACGGCCGGCCGCGACGTAACGAATCATGACCTCGCGCATCTCACGGATCTGGGGCGGATCCAGGCCGTTCGTCGGCTCGTCGAGGATCAGCAGGTCCGGGAGGCCGAGCATGGCCTGGGCGATGGCGAGGCGCTGCCGCATGCCCTGCGAGTACGTGCGGACCGCGCGGGCCAGTGCGTCTCCGAGGCCCGCGATCTCCAGTGCCTCCTCCAGGTGGGCGTCCTCGGGCGGACGTCCGGTGGCCCGCCAGTACAGGTCCAGGTTCTCGCGGCCGGACAGGTGCGGGAGGAAGCCCGCGCCCTCCACGAAGGCGCCGACGCGGGAGAGGACCGGTGCGCCCGGCCGGATCGCGTGCCCGAAGACCCGGATCTCGCCGCCGTCGGGCTTGATGAGGCCCATGAGCATGCGCAGGGTGGTGGTCTTGCCCGCGCCGTTCGGTCCGAGCAGGCCGAGTACCTGGCCCTTCTCGACCCGGATCGACAGGTCCCGTACCGCGTACCGGTCCGTCGACTTCGCGTACCGCTTGCTCAAGTCCGTTATCTGCAGCGGGACTTCGGCGAGCGCGGGGTCGGGCGCGGACGCCGTCGTGCGGCGGCGGCCCGTCAGCAGCAGGGCCAGCGCGATCAGCGCACCGGCGATCGGCAGCCACCACACCCAGGCGGGCAGCCCCGCGGCCCCGGTCGTCACACCGGGCGCGGTCGGCACGGCGAGGTCGCCCTTCAGCGAGACCGTGTACGTGGCCGGGGCCGTCGGGGACGCGTAGCCGAGGTCGGTCGAGGCGAGGACCAGACGCAGCCGGTGGCCGTCCCGCACCTCGTGGTCGACGGCGGGCAGGGTGAGCCGGACGTCCTTGCCGCTGTCACCGGTCTCGACCCGTACCGGGGTGACCAGTTGGGACGGCAGGACCTGCTGCCTGCCGCCCGGCCCGACGTCGTACACCTTGCCGAAGAGCACGGCCTCGCCGGTCGTCGACTTCACGTTCACCGTCACGGTGGGCGAGCCGGTGATCCGCAGGTCCTCGGTCACGGGCTCGGACTCGAAGCGCGCGAACTGCCCGGGGAAGTCGAGCGACACGCCGACGCCGAGCGACGACAGCTGGGAGAGCCCTGCGGCGCCGCCGAGACCGGGGAGGGCGGAGACGCCGGGCGGGCTGGCGCCCGCGGGGTTGGCGAACTCCTGCTCCTCGCGCCCGCTCAGCGCCACCTTCCGCTCGCCGTCGGTGAGCCCGGGATAGGTGTCCCCGTCGGCGCCCCGCAGCAGGGCCGCGCCGTCGGTCGAGTCGATGCCACCGGTGCGGGTGACCCGGAACGCGGGGCCCGTGTCGGCGTTCTTGTCGTCCTTCAGGTAGCGGTCGAACCAGGAGTTCACGCGCTCCTGCACGCGGTCCGTCTCCATGTCGCCGCCGTCGTGGCCGCCGGCGAGCCAGTCGACGTCCACCGGGGCGCCGTTGGCCTTGACGGCCTTGGCGATCGCGTCGGCCTGGTCGAGCGGGAAGAGGGAGTCGGTCTGGCCCTGCATGATGAGCGTGGGGACCTTGATGCGGTCGCCGACGGCGGCGGGGCTGCGCTCCTCCAGGAGCTTCACGGCCTTCGCGTCGGGCTTCCCGGACTCCGCGACCCGCTCGTACATCTCGCAGATCTGGGCCTCGAACTCATCGCAGCCGCCACCGGAGTTGACGAACATGCCGGCCCACAGCTTCTTGAAGACACCGTTCGGGAACAGCGCGTCCGCGAGGTTCCAGTACGTGATCGCCGGGGCGATGGCGTCCACCCGCTGGTCGTAGCCGGCCGCGAGCAGCGAGACCGCGCCGCCGTACGAGGCGCCGGTGACGCCGACCCGGGGGTCGCCGTCCTTGTCCAGCTCGACCTCGGGGCGCTCGGCGAGCCAGTCGATCAGGCGGGAGACGTCGGCCACCTCGCCCTTGGGATCGTTCAGGCCGATCTTGCCCGTGGACCTGCCGAAGCTGCGCGAGGACCACGTCAGGACCGCGTACCCGTCGCGGGCGAGGTCCTCCGCCTGCGCGCGTACGTCCTCCTTCTCGCCGCCGAAGCCGTGCGTCAGCAGAACGGCGGGCCGGCGCCCGGAAGAACCGGCGGTGAAGTACGACGTGTCGATTCTCACCCCGTCGCCCATGGGGAGAACCTGGTCGGCGCGGTGCACCGCGGGCGCCCCGTCGGAGGCGACCGCGGTCCATGTCCCGGCGCCGGCGAGCACGGCGACGACGGCCGCGGCGGCGATCCACCGTCGCGGCCCCCGCAACCACCGTCGCGCGGCTGACGCCGCGGGCATTCGAAGATCCATGCCCCCCACGGTACGGGCGGCCACCGACAATCCATGCAGTCGGCGGTCGGAACCGGTGGGCATCCCTGCGGCGTACACGGCCCCTCCGGTGTACCGCGTTCGCGGTACGTGGAGTTCGGAAACCGGCCGGTTCGGCCGGGTACTCAGAGGTGGCGGCGCCGGGTGGCGGCCAGCCGTTCGTACAGTTCGCGTGCCTTGACCGCCGACGGCCGGGTCGCGGTCTCGGCCACCGGGACGTCCCACCAGGCCTGCGCCGGGGGCGCGCCCGACACCGTGTCCGCCGTTTCGGTCTCCACGTAGACACAGGTGGGGGTGTCTGCGGCCCGTGCCTCGGCGAGGGCCGTCCGCAGGTCGTCCACGGTCTTGGCGCGCAGGACCCGCATGCCGAGGCTCGCCGCGTTGGCGGCCAGGTCGACGGGCAACGGCCGCCCCGTGTACGTACCGTCCGCGGACCGGTGGCGGTAGGCGGTGGCGAACCGCTCGCCGCCGACCGTCTCGGAGAGTCCGCCGATGGACGCGTAACCGTGGTTCTGCAGGATCACGACCTTGATCGCGATCCCCTCCTGCACGGCCGTGACGATCTCGGTCGGCATCATCAGGTACGTGCCGTCGCCGACCAGCGCCCACACGGGCCGGTCCGGGGCCGCCATCCGTACGCCGATCGCGGCCGGGATCTCATACCCCATGCACGAGTAGCCGTACTCGACGTGGTACTGGTCGCGGGACCGGGCGCGCCAGAGTTTGTGCAGGTCGCCGGGGAGCGAGCCGGCCGCGTTGACGAGGATGTCGTCGCCGGTGACCAGGGCGTCGAGCACGCCGAGGACCTGCGGCTGGGTGGGCCGGGTGTCGGGGTCCTCCGCCTCGTACGCCGCGTCGACGCGGTACTCCCAGCGCTCCTTGTCGTCGGTGTACTCGGTGACGTACGAGTCGGCGGCGCGGTGGCCGTGCGGGGCGAGCGCCTCGGTGAGGGCCTCCAATGCCGAGCGCGCGTCCGCGACCAGCGGCTGCCCGGCGAGCTTGTGGGCGTCGAAGGAGGCGATGTTGAGGTTCAGGAAGCGCACGCCCGGGGCGGCGAAGAGGGTGCCGGAGGCGGTGGTGAAGTCGGTGTAGCGGGTGCCGACCCCGATCACCAGGTCGGCGGTGCGGGCGAGTTCGCAGGCGGTGGCCGTACCGGTGTGCCCGATGCCGCCGACGTCCGCCGGGTGGTCCCAGGCGAGCGATCCCTTGCCCGCCTGGGTGGAGGCGACCGGGATGCGGGTGAGGTCGGCGAACCTCCTGAGCGCGTCCTCGGCCTCGCTGTGGTGGACTCCGCCGCCCGCGACAAGCAGGGGGCGCCGGGCTTCGCGTACGGCCCGTACGGCGGCGGCCAGTTCCTCGGGGTCGGCGACCGGACGACGTACGGACCAGACGCGTTCGGCGAAGAACCCGACGGGCCAGTCGAAGGCCTCCGCCTGGACGTCCTGCGGGAGCGCGAGGGTGACGGCGCCCGTGTCGACCGGGTCGGCGAGCACGCGCATCGCCTGGAGGGCGGCCGGGATCAGGGCCTCGGGGCGGGTGATCCGGTCGAAGTACCTCGACACCGGGCGCAGGCAGTCGTTGACCGACACGTCGCCCGCGTACGGGACTTCGAGCTGCTGGAGGACCGGGTCGGCGGGGCGGGTCGCGAAGACATCGCCGGGCAGGAGGAGCACCGGGAGGCGGTTGATGGTGGCGAGGGCGGCGCCGGTGACGAGGTTGGTGGCGCCGGGGCCGACGGAGGTGGTGACGGCCTGTGCGGAGAGGCGGTTGGACTGGCGCGCGTAGCCGACCGCCGCGTGCACCATGGACTGCTCGTTGCGGCCCTGGTGGTACGGCATGACGGGGGTGCCGGCGGCTGTTCCTCCGGGAGACACGGCGGCGTACGCGCCCGACTCGCCGTACTCGCCGTACTCAAGGAGCGCCTGGCCGAGCCCGGCGACGTTGCCGTGTCCGAAAATGCCCCAGGTGGCACTGACCAGGCGGCGGCGCACACCGTCGCGTTCGGTGTACTGGGCGGCGAGGAACCGCACCAGTGCCTGCGCGACCGTCAGCCTTGTCGTCGTTGACGTCGGCTCTGTCATCGGCATCGGTAGCCCTCTGTGCTCTCTGCGCGTCACGGGTGGAAGCTGAAGCTGATCCGCCACGTCATACGTCTGAACGGGCCTTACGTCTCTACGGCCCGCCCGCCGATCGCCTGACCGGCGGCGCCGGCGCCTGACCGGCGGTGCCGGCGCCTGACCGGCGGTGCCGGCGCCTGACCGGCGGTGCCGGCGCCTGACCGGCGGTGCGTCCGGTGTCGGCTGCCGGCCGGTGGGGGCTTGTCGCGCCCGCGGCGGAGCCGCACATGTCACAGCCCCGCGCCCCCGGAGGGGCGCCCCCGGCCGCCACCTCGTGTCGGGAACCTCCGGCGCGGAGCCGTAGCGGGCGGGGAGTCGTCGCTCGCACCTCGCTCCTGCCAGGGCGAAGCGGACTTCCGCGCCGGAGGCGATCTGTGCCCGGGCGTCGCGGAGGCGTACGCGAAGTCGGTGACCTCGGCGAACACACGTTCCCTGCCCAGGAGTTCAAGCACTTTGCCCTCTTTATTCCCCTCTGTACGCACCGTACAACCGCCGCCGGACGGAAGACTCAACGACCCGGAAGCCGCCGAGAATCCCCCCGCCCGCTCCGGATCGGCGGCCGGGACGCATCGGTGGACCCCAGGTCTAGCGGCGCCGACAGAGCCCTGTCAATTGGTTGTCCGGACATTCGGACCAGGCCTTGACACCTCTCCCCGGCCGCCCGAAGCTGACGCCCATGACGTCGTTGCCGCCTCAGTCATCGCCCCAGCCTTCGCCTCCGCCCTCACTGTCGCGCATCCGGATCGGTTCGGCGCCCGACTCGTGGGGCGTGTGGTTCCCCGACGATCCCCAGCAGGTCCCCTGGCAGCGCTTCCTCGACGAGGTCGCCGAGTCCGGGTACGAGTGGATCGAGCTGGGCCCGTACGGCTATCTGCCGAGCGAGCCCGCCGTCCTCGCGGACGAGACCGCGCGCCGGAACCTGCGGGTCTCGGCCGGCACGGTCTTCACCGGGCTGCACCACGGCCCGGACGTGTGGGACGCCACCTGGGCGCACGTCTCGGACATCGCCGCGCTCACGCACGCGATGGGCGCCGAGCACCTCGTCGTCATCCCGTCGTTCTGGCGGGACGACAAGACGGGCGAGGTGCTGGAGCCCGACACGCTCACCGCCGAGCAGTGGCGCCACCTCACCACCCAGACCGAGCGGCTGGGGCGCGAGGTGCGCGAGCGCTACGGGCTGAAAATCGTCGTCCACCCGCACGCGGACACACACATCGACAGCGAGGAGAACGTGACGCGTTTCCTCGACGGCACGGACTCGTCGCTGGTGTCGCTGTGCCTGGACACCGGCCACTACGCCTACTGCGGCGGCGACAACGTCAAGCTCATCGAGACGTACGGGGAGCGGATCGGGTACCTCCACCTCAAGCAGGTGGACCCGGAGATCCTCGCCGACGTGCGGGCGAACGAGGTGCCGTTCGGACCGGCGGTGGCCCGGGGCGTGATGTGCGAACCGCCGTCCGGGGTACCGGCGTTGGAGCCCGTGCTGGCCGCCGCGCAGAAGCTGGACGTGGAGTTGTTCGCCATCGTCGAGCAGGACATGTACCCGTGCCCGCCGGACAAGCCGCTTCCCATCGCGCAGCGGACTCGCCAGTTCCTCCGCTCCTGCGGAGCGTGAGCGTAAGCGTTCCACTGGGTTGCCGGGGAAATGCGGGTCGTACGTCGGCTGCCGGCCGGTGGGGGCTCGGCGCGCCCCGCGGCGGAGCCGCACATGTCACAACCCCGCGCCCCTGACGGGGCGCAATGCGCCACGTGTGTCACTAATGACCTGCTTCTGTCACACATGTCCCGGGAGTGCGAGTCCTGCGTCACACCCATGTGACAGCCCCTGCCCCGTTGCCCCGCCGCCTCGTTCACGTAGCGCAGGTTCATGATCGCCGGCGCAGCGCCCGGCTCCCCCGACGGCCGCCCCTCGGCCGCCGCCGTGGCGCGCGCAGGGAGGTGCTACTGATGACCGACCGAGGACTCTGGTCGTACAAGGAGATCGCGGCGCACATCAAGGTGCAGCCGGACACGGTGCGGTCCTACCGCAAACACGGGCTGCTGCCCGCGCCCGACCATGTGGAGAGCGGCAAGCCCTACTGGTACGCCGACACCGTCCGCACCTGGGTCGCTTCCCGGCCCGGCAACAGAAGCCGCCGGGACAACTGACCGCCGACCCGCCCCCGAGCGTGGGTCCCGTACGTCCGTCGTACGGGGCCCATCGCCGCGTTCGTGGCCTTCACACCCGGTTCACGCCCAGGGTTCGACGACCGTGACGCCCGCTCCGAGCGCCGTCCCCATCGCCGCCAGCGCGGCCGGGGCCGCCGCCAGCTCGATCGTGGACGTCACCAGGAGGTCGGGGCGCAGCAGCCCGACCCGTACGGACTCCAGCATCGGCGGGTAGGCGTGCGCGGCCATTCCGTGGCTGCCCAGGAGTTCGAGCTCCAGGCCGATCACCCGGGACATCGGCACCTTCGGGTCCTCGGGCAGCAGGCCCACCTGGACGTGCCGGCCGCGGCGGCGCAGGCTGCCGACCGAGGCCGCGCAGGTGACCGGGGAGCCGAGGGCGTCGAGTGAGAGATGGGCGCCGCCGCCGGTCAGGTCGCGGACCGCCGCCGCCGTGCCGTCGGTCCGGGACGCGTCCACGCAGTGCGCGGCGCCGAACCGCCGTGCCAGCTCCAGCGCCCGCGGCGAGAGGTCGACCGCGACGACCCGCGCCCCGGCGGCCGCGGCGATCATCACCGCGGACAGCCCGACCCCTCCGCAGCCGTGCACCGCCACCCACTCCCC
>NZ_LIPP01000231.1 GCF_001418335.1 Streptomyces aurantiacus
TCCTCGCCCTCGGCGAGGCGGAAGCCGCCGCCGACGGTGAAGCGGTCGAAGACGACCGTGCCCTCGCTCTCCTCCTCCGTGTGCTCGGCCTCGACGCCCGCGACCAGTTCCAGCGTGATCTGTTCGATGTCGAAGGCCGCGTCACCGCCCTGGAGCCGGACCTCGCCCGACAGTGTGCCGCCGGGCAGGGTGGGCCCCGGGCTCAGGACCGTGTCCACCGTGGGGCCGCCCACGCCGAGTGATCCGAGCAGCCGTTTGAACACCATTGAGGGGTCCACTCCTTCATGTGCGGGTGGGTGTTGCTCTACGTACATGTAGAAGATTAAGGGCGACCGGTCGCCCCGGAATCCTGTCCCCCCAGGTGGGGGTCGGCGCCGGGCGGAGCGGACGGCAGGATTCCGGCGAAACTCACCGCCGGGCACCCGAACGACCGGGACAGCGCGCCGGACTGACGTGGTGTCAGGTCATTGAGGAAGACCACCGCGTCCGCACCCGATCGCTCGCACAGCGCGGCCACCTCGCGGACCTTGCCGTAACTCATCAGTGTCCGCGAGGAGTACGGCAGTCCCATCTTTTCCGCCCCGCCGTTCGAGACACCCCGGCGCTGCACGATCAGCCCCACGACCCGGGCGCCGCGCGCCCGGAGGGCGGTGGCCGCCGCGTCCATGAGGGCGGCGAAGTCCTTCTGCTTGGCGGAGAAGTAGCCCGCGACCAGGACATCGGCCCCCGCGAGCACGAACCCGGTGCCCGCGGGCACCGCCCCATCGATGCGCGGCCGTCCACCGGCCCGGCGCTCGCGTCGGCCACGTCTCGGGTTCTGGTGCACGGATCCACCGTAGGGACCGACTGTCTGCGGCGACACGCGATGACGACGCCGGGGGCGCACTCCGCCTGCGAGGGACGTGACCTGCGCCACTCGCCCTGCCGCGTCCGGACGGCCTACTTTGCTATTCCTTTACACTGGGCGAGACGTGTGATGACGCGTGATGACGTGTGGTGACGGGTGATGCCGACCGGCGAAGCCCGACGGAGCGGCAAAGCCATACGCATCCCGACGAAGACTGATGACGATCAAGGAGCAGCGGTTCCACCATGGGTGAACCTCCCAGTACCGACCGTGCCATTCCCGGCCCGAGACGCGCGCGTGCGGGAGCGGGGGTGGCACGGTGACCGAGATCCTGCTGCTTCTGCTCGCCCTGTCGCTCACGCTCGCCTGTGCGTTGTTCGTGGCGGCCGAGTTCTCGCTGACCACCGTCGAGCGCGGTGATCTGGAGCGGGCGGCCGAGGCGGGCGAGCGGGGCGCCGACGGTGCGCTCAAGGCCGTACGGAAGCTGACGTTCCAGCTGTCCGGCGCCCAGCTGGGCATCACCGTCACCTCCCTGGTGATCGGCATGCTCGCCGAGCCGTCGCTGGCCGTGCTCCTGGAAGGGCCGCTCAAGTCGGTGGGCCTGGGCGGCGCCGCCTCGACGGTGGCGACCGTGCTGGGCGTGGTGGTCTCCACCGTCGTCCTGATGGTGGTCGGCGAGCTGGTGCCGAAGAACTGGGCGATTTCGCGCCCGCTGGCCGTCGCGAAGGTGGTCGCGGGACCGCAGCGCGGTTTCACGGCGGCGTTCGGCCCGTTCATCCGGCATCTCAACAACACCGCCAACCGGTTCGTACGCCGCTTCGGTTTGGAGCCCGCCGAGGAGCTGGCCTCCGCGCGCGGCCCCGAGGAACTCGTCGCGCTGGCCCAGCACTCGGCCGCCCAGGGCTCCCTGGAGCCGGACTCCGCCGAACTGTTCGTCCGTACGCTGCATCTCAGCGAGCTGACCGCCCAGAGCGTGATGACCCCGCGCGTCGACGTGCGGGCGCTGGAGGCGCACGCCACGGCCGCCGACGCCGCCGACCTCACGCACGCGACCGGCCTGTCCCGCTTCCCCGTCTACCGCGACAGCCTGGACGAGGTCGTCGGCACGGTCCACATCCGTGACGTACTCGCCCTGGAGCCCGGCAAGCGGGCCGTGACACCCGTCACCGAGCTGGCCACGGCCCCGCTCCTGGTGCCGGACAGCCTGCCCGCCGACCGGCTCCTCGAACGGATGCGGACCGCCCGCACGATGGCCGTCGTCATCGACGAGTACGGCGGCACGGCGGGTGTGGCCACGGTGGAGGACATCGTGGAGGAGGTCGTCGGCGAGGTCCGCGACGAGCACGACCCCGTCGAGGTGCCCGACCTGCTGCCCGCCCCCGCCACGGCGGACGGCCGCGCGGCCTGGGAGGCGGACGGCGGCGTACGGCTCGACGAGCTGGCCGGGATAGGCCTGCGCGCGCCGGACGGGCCGTACGAGACGATCGCGGGGCTGGTCGCCACCCGGCTCGCCCGCATCCCGGCCGAGGGCGACGTCCTCGACCTGGACGGCTGGCGGCTCGACGTCCTCGACGTGGAGCACCACCGGGCCGACCGCGTCCGCATCACCGAACCGGCCGACGAGACCACCGACCCGGCCGCCCCGGCCGACCCCGCCGACGAGCCGGTCCAGGAGTCGGCCGGCGAATCGGTCCAGGAGTCGGCCGGCCAGAGTGCGCGGGAGTCCCGATGAGTACGTCCACCACCCTCCAACTGACCATCGGTGCCCTGACCCTGCTGACCAACGCGTTCTTCGTCGGCGCGGAGTTCGCCCTGATCTCCGTGCGCCGGAGCCAGATCGAGCCGCTGGCCCAGGCGGGCAACAAGCGGGCCCGGATGACCCTGTGGGGCCTGCGGCACATCTCGGCGATGATGGCGACCGCCCAACTCGGCATCACCGTCTCGTCGTTGGTGCTCGGCGCGGTCGCCGAGCCGGCCATCGCACATCTGCTGGAGCCCGCCTTCGAGGCGGCGCACATCCCGCACGGCCTCGTGCACCCGATCGCCTTCGTGATCGCGCTCGGCGTGGCGACGTATCTGCACATGCTGATCGGCGAGATGGTCCCGAAGAACCTGGCGCTCGCCGCGCCGGTACAGACCGCGCTGCTGCTGGGCCCGGCCCTGGTGGCCCTCACCCGGGCGCTGAAGCCGGTCATTTTCGGCATCAACTCCTTCGCCAACGCCCTGCTGAAACTGCTGCGCGTCGAGGCCAAGGACGAGGTGGAGTCGGCCTTCACGGACGACCAGCTCGCCCGTATGGTCGTCGACTCCAGCCAGGCCGGACTCCTCACGGCAGCCGACGGCGAGCGGCTGCGCGACGCCTTGGAGCTGGGCACCCGCCCGGTCGGCGAGATTCTCGTCCCGGCCCAGCGGATGCGTACGGTCGACGACACGGTGACCCCGGCGCGGCTGGAGCGCGCGGCGGCCGAGGCCGGCTTCTCCCGGTTCCCGGTGACGGGCGGGGACGGCACGCTGCTCGGCTACCTGCACATCAAGGACACCCTCGGCGTCACCGACCGGGACCGTCCCTTCGCGCGGGGCGCCCTGCACCCGGTGACCCGTGTCCGCATCGACACCCCGCTCGACGACACCCTCACCGCGCTGCGGGCCACGGGCAGCCACCTCGCCGCGGTCACCGGCGAGGCGGGCAACGTCCTCGGCTTCGTCACGATGGAGGACGTCCTGTCGGAGCTGGTCGGACCGTCCCCCGCGGGGGTCTGACCACAGGCCATGGCGGGCGGGCGGACCGGCCCTCCCGGTCCGTCCGCCCGTCCGTCCGCCCGCCCGCCCGCCAAGGCCATCGCGGATCACCGCGGATCACCGCGCCTCACCGCAGCGGTCTGCGGATCCACACCTCCCGGGTCACCGCGCCCGGACCGGCGACGGGTCCCGCGGCGGGCCCGGCGCCGGCCCTGGTGGTGGCGACACCGGACCTGGACCACCCCCAGGCACGGAAGGTCGCAGCCGCCGCGTTCCGCGCATCGTCACCCCCGTCGGCCACGTCACCCCCGTCGCCGTAGTGGTCCGCGGTCGCGACGACCAGGTCGGCCTCCAGCCGGATCAACAGCCGCTCGACCAGGCGGGTGGCGATGCCGCGGCGGCGGTGGTCGGGCAGCACCATCAGCTCGGCGAGCAGGAACGCGCGGCCCGAGGCGGTCAGTTCCTCGACGTCGGCGGGCAACTGCTCCTGCAGATCCGGCCACCACTCTCCGGAACGCGGCACCCGGAACCCGTACGCGCAGCCGACCGTCCCGGCCGTGTCGGCGACCACCATGTCGAAGCCGGTGTGCTGCACATGCTGCTCCAGCCGGGCCAGAAAGCCGCGCCGGTCGCGGCGTTCCGCCTCCGTCGCACTTCGGTACGCGCTGACGTACACGTCGGCGACGGCGTCCCGCTGTTGCTCCGCCTGCCACCGGGACAGCCTCCGCAAGTACACCTCAGCCATACGGGCCTCCCCCCGGCCGCCGGACGGGTATCTCCGGATCGGCATCATCACAGCAGGAGCAGCCGGGGTAAACGGTGCCTCGGCACCGATCGGTGATACCCCGTCACCCACGGGGCGCCCGGGGCACCTGTGGAGCCCTGGGCGGCCGTTGCACGGGGGCGCGGCGCGATCCGCCCTCAGCCGATGCACACCACGAGCAGACAGAGCTGCGAAGGCGAAGTCGCTGCCGGGTCGGGGCTCGCCGGAGACGTGCCCGAATCGGAGCCGCCGCCTGAGCCGACCGAGCCGCCCGACCCGCCGGTGGCAGCGGGCGTCGAAGGCTGCGGCGACGCGGCGCCGGCCGCATCGCCCGAGCCCGAGCCTGAGTCCGAGGAGCCTGAGGAGCCCGAGGAAGAGGACGCGTTCCGCGACCGGGGGTCGGACACCGAAGTCGACGCCGACGCCGACGTCGTACTCGGCGTGGGAACGGCGTCCGGCCGGGAGCCCTGCGGTGTGACGGAGGTCGGCGCGGCGGCGGCGCGCCGGTCCGACCGGCCGTTCGCGGGCGACCGCGTGGAAGGGGCGGCCGAGGACCGCTGGTCGTCCGGCCGCGTCGACGACGGGCCCGTGTGCCGCGACGCGTCCTCCTCCGCGGAGCCCAGGCCCGCGGTGTCCGGCGCCGAGGCCGCCTCCGCCCGGTCGGCCGAGAGCCGGTCGAGGGCGGTGAAGGTCAGGCCGCCGCCGACGAGCGCGACGGCGGTCGCGACCACGGCCCGGCGCTGGTTCTTCTTCCAGCGGACGCGCTGACGGCGCCGTGCGGCCCGCCCCTGCGGCGCGGGCGGCGCACCCTCGAAGCCGTCGTACGGGTCCGGGTCCGGGGCCGCCGACTCCGACTCCGACTCCGGCTCCGGCTCCGGTCCGGATTCCGGAACCTCGGCCGGGTCCGCCACCGCCGGGCTCGCGGCGGCCATGGTGGCCCGGGGCTGGACGGTGGTGTACCGGCTGACGGCGACCGGAGCGATGTCGGGGGCGTAGGCACCGCAACCGGGGCACACCAGGGCGCCGTTGAGATGCCGACGACACGAGGAGCAGTAGTCCATCAGCGTCTTCCTGGTTGACGTGTCGTCGACCCGCCGGGGTGAGGGGTCGAGCGGCCAGTCACGCTAACGAGGCTTTCGCAGGACTGTGTGCAGCCTGTGTGACGCTCCTGCGCGGATTCTCCGGGGCCCACGGGCAATGCGGTGCGCTTCCGGACATCGCGGCCCGTGTCCGGAAGCGGAGCGGTACGGCCGGAGGGGTACGGCCGGTGTCGTACGGCCGGAACCGTACGGCCGGAACGGGCAGCCCCGTTCCGGCCGTCAGCGGCATTCCGCCCTACTGGCTGCGCAGGGTGTGGATCTCCTGTCGGGCCGCCTTGATGGCGGACTTGAGCTGTGCGAGGGCGTGTTGCTGCTGCATGGCACGCGACAGCAGCGCGGACGTCTTCCAGCCGTCGGGGACGGTCGTCTCCTCGAAGGCCGGGAGGGCTTTCTCGACGTAGAAGTCGATCCGCCGTACGACCTCCTCCAACTGGTCGTGGAGCGGCCGGCCGCGGTCGTCGTTCTCCAGCAGGTGACGCTTCTCGCGCAGCGGCTCCAGGTCGAGCTCCGTGGCGGGGCTCTGCGCGAACCGGCAGGCGACCGTGAGGGTTTCGTCGAGGTAGCCCGCGAGCCGGTCGAGGTCGGGATCGTCCGCGTGGTCGCGGCGGTTTCGTTCGGCGACGCGCCGGGACAGGCGGTGGCTCAGACTGGTGAGGACCACCAGGGCGGCCCCGACCAGGCCGGAGACGATCACCTGCCATGACGTCCAGGCCGTGGTGACCTGTTGCGCGAGCATCGCCGTCAAGGGGGACATGTGTGTGGTTTTCCGTTCTCGGAACCGGGAGTCGGCCGGCCGTGGGACGGCCGTGCCGTGCCTGGGTGAAAGACGAGTGTGGTCTGGCCCCGGGTGGTGCCGTGGGCCCAGGTCGTGTCCCCGCCGTCAGGACTGGGAGGTGACCAGGGCCTTGAGTGCGGGCAGGTCCGTGACGACGAGCCGGCGGTACCTGCTGTCGATGAGCCGCTTCCTCCGGAGGGTGGCGACGGCGTTCTCCACGGTGGACCGGCCGAGCAGGAGTGCCTCCGCGAGATCCCGCTGGCGCGGACCGTCGATGGTCGTGTGCCCGGTGGGGCCGGCCGGGTCCCTGGTGCCGGCGACCATGGCGAGGTGGTGGAGCAGCGCGCTCACCCGGGCCAGTGGTGACCGGCTCGTGGTGGCGTAGATCCGCTCGTCGCTCCGGTTGCGGTCCTCCAGGCTGCGCAGCAGAGCGCGTTTCGCCTCGTGGTCCTGGGTGAGCAGAAGGTTCACGCGGCGGGTGTCGCAGGGCAGCACCCAGGTGGTGGTGAGGCACACGGTCCGCACCGACGAACGCGGCTCTATGAGCTTGGCCTCGCCGAGGACCTGCCCGACACCGCGGAACCGGGCGATCTTCGTGTTGAACGGGAACCGCTCCTGTACGACGCAGCCGCCGAGCACGACGTACATGTGCGTGTCCTTCGGGCGCAGAGGCAGTTCCGCGCCTTTGAGGTACGTACGGGCGTCGGAACCCCAGATCGCCACGAACAGCGCCCACTTGGCGGCGGGGAGGTGGTCGAGGAAGCTGCCCCTCGGCATGGGCTGGCGGCCGCGCAGAACCTCGATGGTGTTGAAGACCTGGGTGTCGGGGGACGGAGACGCCATGGTCCTCACCTCCGAGGACCGGACACGGGCCCGGACACGGGTACGGGTACGGGTACGGGCATGGGCATGGGGGCGGGGCCGGCGGTACCGGCGACGGCGGCGCGAGGCGTCGGGGTCACGCAGGGTGAGGGGCGAAAAGCGGGGCGCGGCGGGGCAGAGTCGTCCGATGCCTGGGCGGGCCGGGTGATCGGCACGACTACGCCGCGCTCGACGGCGATTGCCATGAGGGTCTGAGCTCCTTCGGTGGAGGAACAGGAATTGGCGGGTCCAGCGCCCTCTCCACCACATGGCGCGCCCGGCTGGTTAGACCGGGCAACGAGGCTTCCAAGGCGTCTGCAAGCAGCACGGTACAGCCCTCGCCCACTTGGCGCACACAGCCTCTGGACGGTGTCGTCGGTGCGTCGGTAAAACCCCTTGAGAAGGGTTGCTGCAAATCCCTTGTGACGGGGCTTCTCCGGACCGGAACGACTTCAAGATCAACTGCCGTGAAGGCGGTACGGGCGCGACCCGGAAGCTGAACTGGATTTCCATCGATCGAAAGGCGCGCATTGAGGAAATCCGCCGTCGAATATCACAAGCAAACCCGGAATTCGTTGCACGGGCAACGGGTGGATTGTCTTCGAATGCATTGCCAGAAAAGGTACGGGAACATGCGGGAGGCCCCGCGGTAACCATCCGCGAGGCCTCCCTGAAAGGGCCTGGACCCGCCAAGGCTCAGACCGCTCACTAGTAAACACCATCGGCAGGAGGCGAGCTACCGGTGAAGCCCCGGCCGCAGGGATTTGGCCTCACAGGTTCTATGGGTAAGCCCGGTCCGTGAGCTCGGGTCGGTGACGCGTCTCACGGAGCTTTCTACTTCCTCCTGGCGCGGCGGGCTCGCCGTTCGCTCGAACATCACTCGCACGGGGCAACTGCACGCGCGCCCCGCGCCGCCGGGTCCGCCCCCTCCCCGAGGGCTTCCGCGGCGTCTTTCCCCCCTCCTTCCTGCGCGGTTCGGATTCTCCCCGTGACGGCGCCGGGGGCGCGGGGCCGAACCGGGTTGCTGTGCACCGGTTCGACGGGCGAATCGGTCTTCGAACGACCGACGGAGAGCGGGCGCTCAAAATCCGCAGGAAACACGAGGGTGGAAATTTGGCTCTTTTCTTGCGCGGGTTAGTTGTGTGCGCCGTGTGGAAGATACCGCTACGCGGAATAAAAGGTTTCCGCAGCGCTCGCGTACAGCCTATTTGCTGACTATATGTCGACGAAGCGCTTAACATGCTCAGTCATTCACAAGGTCCCTTCGTAAGGGGCTGATACCGTGCGGCTTGTTCTCGTGCGTCGCGGGGTTGTCGCCGAGTTCCAGGGGCCATTGCGTCACGCGTAGTAACGGTAGCCCGGTCGCGTGCGTCACTCGTTCGTGTGAACGCGTATTACGTATGGGATGGCTGAGGGATGGCTCAGGGATGGCTCAGGGACGGCGGTCCGTCGGCGCCGCGGAGGAGCTCCGGTACAGGTCGTCGTATCGCACGATTCGTTCCTCTCCTTCCCCAACAGCCAACCTGCGCACGGTTTTTCACCCCTCTCACTGACCGCTCAGGAATCCGGTCGTAGTGCGCGGGCGCACGAGGGGCGCATGTGTACCACCGGCCGGTCCGACGCGAGCCCGCGGCCGGTGCCACGAGACGCGGCGCGAGTGGGTCAGAGCGCCGAGTGACGGGCCGGACAAGTGTCGACCATCGGTGCCGGTATCGGTGTCTATGTCTATGTCGGTCAGCTGTCCGACGCCTGGCTCGTGGTGCGGCGGAACTCGGCGTTGATGCGCTGTGCCTCTTCGAGCTGGTCCTCAAGGATGACGATGCGGCAGGCGGCCTCGACCGGTGTGCCCCGGTCGACCAGCTCGCGGGCGCGAGCGGCGATCCGGAGTTGATAACGGGAGTAGCGCCGGTGCCCGCCCTCGGAGCGCAGCGGAGTGATGAGCCGGGCCTCACCGATGGCGCGGAGGAAACCCGGGGTGGTGCCGAGCATCTCGGCGGCCCGGCCCATCGTGTAAGCGGGGTAGTCGTCGTCTTCCAGACGATCGGTCAGCGGACTGTCTGCTGTCATGTCACCTCGTTCTGCAACGCGTCGAGGGGCCCTGGTGCCGTACGGCACCAGGGCCCCGAAGGAAATTGAACACCATCTGCCGGCGCTACTGTCGCGCCGACCTTCTGTTTCCGCAGTCCGGCCCGGGAGAGGGCGGGGAGTGCGGGGATCGCTGTTGCGTGACCGGGGACCACCTTCCGTTCCGGGGTCTTGCGGCACCCGGTCCGAGCACTGTCGGGCCGGGCGATCCTGATGGCGTCTGCTCCCTCCGTCCTTCCTCGGGATCAGTGGTGGTGCTGTCGGCGGCTCCTCGACCCGAACTCACGAGCCAGGGACCGAGCCGACCTCTTCCATAAGAGAAACCCTAGCCACCGACTCGACCAATGTCTACTCTCGCAAACACAGATTTTGATCGACATGGGTCCCAGGTATCTTGGCGTCATCTCCACGGCCCGGACGCCTGGACGCCCGGACGCCGACAGCGCTGACCACAGCGGTAGATCACAGCGGTAACGATGAAGGGCCCTGCCGACGCGCGTCGGCAGGGCCCTTCATCGTTACCGCGGTACGGCGAGTCAGCCTGCGACGGCCGCATCCGCGTTCGCGTCCGCGGCGGCGGTCACTGCCATCTCGGGCGCGGGCGCGGGCGCGGGCGCGGGCGCGGGCCGGGATTCGGGCTGCGGCTGGGACTCGGGCTGGGGCGCGCCGAGCATCGCCGACGCGTTCTGGAGCGGGGTGAGCACCTCCGGCGCGGCGGGCTCGGGCTCCTGGTTGCTGCGGCAGGTGAAGCCGAGCCGGGTCATGGCCCGGGTGACCTCGCCGCCGGTGAAGTCGCGGCGGTCCTGCCGGGTGATGACCTCGCCGACCTGCTTGACGGGGTAGTGGCGGCGGCCGATGAGCACGGACTCACCCGTGGTGATGGCCTCGGGCTTGACACCCTTCATCGAGTCCAGCACCCCGGCCTTGGTGAGGTCGAACGGAAACCGGGCGATGACACAGCGCATGATGCCTCACAGTCACAGAGAGAGGAGATGGGGAGAGGGGAGAGAGGGGGAGCAGCAGCGAAGAAGTGGCGAAGAAGCGGGGCAGAAGTGGAGCAGAGGGACCGGGCCGGCGGGTGTCCGGGTCCGGACCCCCCGGTCCTACAGGATCCCGTGGCTAGGCAGCCGCGTCCATGCCGGACGAGCGCGGCGCCGTACGGCGTGCCGCGTCGCCGGTGGACCGGCTCCGGCTGCCGCGGCCGCGCCGACCGCGGGATGCCGCGGAGGGTGCGGCGGAGGTGCTGCGCCGGGGGCGTTCCGAGGCGGGCGTGGTGATGGTGACCGGGACGCCCGACGGGGCCTGGGCACCGGTGATGCGGTTCAGTTCGGCCTCGCCCGAGCGGACCTGGGTGGTCTGCGGGGTGATGCCGGCGGCGGCCATCAGCCGGCTCATCTCGCGGCGCTGGTTGGGGGTCACCAGCGTGACGACGCTGCCGGACTCGCCCGCGCGGGCCGTACGGCCGCCGCGGTGCAGGTAGTCCTTGTGGTCGGTGGGCGGGTCGACGTTCACGACCAGGTCGAGGTTGTCGACGTGGATTCCGCGTGCCGCGACGTTGGTCGCCACCAGGACCGTCACATGCCCGGACTTGAAGCGGGACAGGGTCCGCGTGCGCTGCGGCTGGGACTTGCCGCCGTGCAGGGCCGCGGCCCGTACACCGCTGTTCAGCAGGTGCTCGGTCAGCCGGTCCACCGCGTGCTTGGTGTCCAGGAACATGAGTACGCGGCCTTCGCGGGCCGCGATCTCGGTGGTCGTCCGCTGCTTGTCCGCGCCGTGCACGTGCAGTACGTGGTGCTCCATGGTGGTCACCGCGCCGGCCGACGGGTCGACGGAGTGGACCACGGGGTCGGTCAGGTAGCGGCGGACGAGCAGGTCGACGTTGCGGTCCAGCGTGGCGGAGAACAGCATCCGCTGGCCACCGGGGCGTACGAGGTCGAGCAGCTCGGTGACCTGGGGCATGAAGCCCATGTCGGTCATCTGGTCGGCCTCGTCGAGCACGGTGATGGCGACCTGGTTCAGGCGGCAGTCGCCACGGTCGATGAGGTCCTTGAGCCTGCCCGGTGTCGCGACGACGACCTCGGCGCCGGACCGCAGCGCGCCGGCCTGCTTGCCGATCGACATCCCGCCGACCACGGTGGTCAGCCGCAGCCGCAGGGAGCGGGCGTACGGGGTGAGCGCGTCGGTGACCTGCTGGGCCAGCTCGCGGGTGGGTACGAGGACGAGGGCCAGCGGCTGCCTCGGCTCGGCGCGCAGACCCGCGGTACGGGCGAGCAGCGCGAGGCCGAAGGCCAGGGTCTTGCCCGAGCCGGTGCGGCCACGGCCGAGTACGTCACGGCCCGCGAGGGAGTTCGGCAGGGTCGCCGCCTGGATCGGGAACGGTACGGTCACGCCCTCGTGGCCGAGCGCGGCCAACAGCTGCTCGGGCATGTCGAGTTCGGCGAACGCCTCGACGGCGGGCAGCGCCGGGGTGACCGTCTTCGGCAGGGCGAACTCACCCTGGGGCGCGCTCTGCCGGCGTCCGTAGCTGTTGTTGTCGGGACGGCGCGGGTTGGCGGAGCGGTAGCCGCCCCTGCCGGCGCTCGGATTACCGGCGCCGGAGCCGGTGCGGGTACGGGAGTAGCGGTCGTTCGTGCGCGTGCGGTTCACGTGGAACCTTCCTTGACATGGCGCGTATCAAGGAATTCCCGCGGAAGACGAGCAGCGCTGAGAATTGCAAGAACGAGCCGGAGAAAAATAGGGGCCGAATCGGGGAATTCGAAGCGGCGGGGAATATTCGCGGGTGGCCTCGCTTGAGCGCGTGGCGCGATTCCGTGGGCGGGGTCGGTCGGTCCGTGCGGGGGGCTCCGAACGAGCTCCGGAGGGTTTTCATCCGGAGCTGGGGCGGAGGGCCCCGAGGAGCAGCGGGTCACGAATCCCCTGAAATGCAGCGAGCTGGGGCCCGCACCCCAAGGTGCGGGCCCCAGCTGCGAAGTGCGTGCCGACGTCAGGCGGGAACGATGTTCTCGGCCGTCGGGCCCTTCTGGCCCTGCGCGATGTCGAACGTGACCTTCTGGCCTTCCTGAAGCTCACGGAAGCCCTGCGCGGCGATGTTCGAGTAGTGGGCGAAGACGTCGGCGCCGCCGCCGTCCTGCTCGATGAAGCCGAAGCCCTTTTCCGAGTTGAACCACTTCACGGTACCGGAAGCCATGTGTATCTCCTTCGGGGGTGCGTCGGAATGCACACTGCGTACACTCCGTGTCGCCGTGATGATCACCCCACCGGAAATAAAACCGGAGCCATAAAGGATCCCCACCCGAATGAACTGGTGGGGACACCTGTCAAGATTTTCGGGAACCACAACATGCAACTGTCTTCGAGACTAGCACGCTGCGCTCGGCAGTGCGGGATGGGTGAAATCACACCGCCTGTCGAGTAAGTAATATTCATCGCACGTCGAACCCAATTCTCACTTCGCGGGCACAGATATTGACGCCCTCGGGGAACATGGTTTCTGCCCGGGCCGAACCGCGGCGGCTGTGCCAAGAGCCGTGTGCCGTGCCGTGTCGTGTCGTGTCGTGTCGGGGCGATGCCCTCTACGACCTCGCCACCCTCACGCTCGGACACGAGGAGCACCTCGGCGACGTCATCGTCGGCTACGGCGCCGACGTCGACCTCGACGTGATCCGCGCGTGGTGGTCGCTGCGGAGCCTGCTGGGGGTTCGCTGGCTGATCGAGCACGGCTTCGACCCGTCCGCGCCGGGCTGTGAGGTCGACGTGCTGAGATCCCGGATGTGAGGAGCACGGGGTGGATGCCGGCGCGGATCTCCCAGCGGGCCCTCAGGGCAGGACCGGCAGGCTTCCGCAGTTGGGTGTGGTCGGTTTGCCGGAGAGGCGGTCCGTCAGCCAGTCGATGGCGGCTCCCTGGTCTGTCAGCAGGGGGGTCGCGTGGTTGAGCAGCGCGCTGCCCAGGCCCGGCAGGACGACGGGCTTGTACGTGACGTCGGCCCCCTTGCGGCACCAGTCGACGGCGAGGTCCCGGGACTGGCCGTGCGGGACCAGGTTGTCGCTGACGCCCGTCGCGAGCCGTACCGGTCCTGACGGCTTCAGCCTGCCGATGCGCTGCTTGTCCAGGAACGCCTGGAGCTGGGGCGTGGCGGCGATGATGTCACTGAGTGAGCGGCCGTCGTTCGTCCACCTGGTGCTCTTGGCGTAGCCGTAGCCGAAGAGGGCGTCGCCGATGCACATGGTGGACAGGTCGGCGAGGGCCGCCTTTCCGGCCGCGTTCAGATGTGCCTCGGCGATCGGCTTCAGGGCGGGGTCGGACTGGAGGAAGCCGTTGAGCGACCAGCCCAGCGCACCGGCCAGCTCGCTGCCGTCGATGGCCTTCGTGACCGAGGTCAGGTCGGCCGGCGGTGCGCCCGAGTAGGTTCCGGCGAGGGTGACGTCGGGGGCGTAGGAGGACTGGAGTTCGGCGGCGGAGGCCGTCGCTCCGCCGCCCTGGCTGTAGCCGTACAGCCCGACCGGGGAGCCGGCAGTGACGGAGGCCCCGCCGAGCGAGCGGGCCGCGCGGACCGCGTCCAGGACCGCGTGGCCCTCGTCGACCCGGTCGACGTACGTGTGCAGGCGGTCGGTCGCGCCCAGGCCCGCGTAGTCGGTGACGACCACGGCGGTGCCCTTCGCGAGGAGCCGGTAGATCGCCAGGTTCTCGTACCCGATGGTCACCGTCCGGCCGTTGAGCGTCAGCGGGTGTTCGAGGCCCATGGACGCGGCGCACTGGTCGCCCTGGCCCAGAGTGCCGGGTGCCACCGCGACCAGCGGCCGCGGTCCGCTCCCCTTCCAGCGTGCGGTCGGTTCGATGTACGCGCCGGTGACGGCGACCGGTTCGCCGTTCGAGTCGGTCGACTTGTACATCAGCCTGGTCGCGGTGCCCGGCAGCGGCCCGTGGAGGCCGGGCAGACTCAGGGCCAGCGGGAGGGGTTCGCTGCGGACGAGCGCGCCGTCTGCGGCGGGCAGGGTGGCGGGCGGACTGTAGAACGCGGGGATGGTGACGCCCCGGGACACGACCTCGTCCGCCGCCGTGACGGCGGTGGCCGTGAGCGTCTGGGCGCCCAGGCAGGCGGCGGCGGTGACCGCCGCGGCGACCAGGGTCTTGCCGCGTACGGGCATACGTACAGGCATACGTACGGGCATACGTACGGGGATGTGGGCGGGCAGGCGTGCGGGCATGGCGAACCTCCTGTGGAGCGGCCGGCAGAGAGGTGCACAGGTGCGGCGGCGGCACGGAGTCGCAGACACGTCCCACGGGTCTGGCCGTACCGCTGTGAAGTGGTTCGCCTGGAACTTACCTGTGAGTAAGTTACTCGTGGTAGCAGTCGAGTGGTTACGGTTCGGTAACTTGACTGGCCGTCTAATAGCGGCCTGTCCCGCCGACGGACCCGTAGTGGTTACCCGGGTCGAGGCAGGACCAGGGGCTGACACGCGAGCGCGGTCCGTCGTACCGCAGACGGACCCCGCGGCCCGTTTCTACTGCGTACCGAGTACCGAAAGGTGACGGCAGCCGCACGACGACAGGACGACCCTCCACCCGGCAGCCTTGAGGGACATTCGGCACCAGATGTGGAGACCTCCTGCCGTGGCTACTTTTCTCTATCGACTGGGCCGTCTGGCCTTCCGCCGTCGCTGGTACGTCGCCCTCGTATGGGCGGCCGTCCTGGTCGCGGTCGGCCTGGGCTCGATGAAGGCCCCGGCAGCCGCCGACGAGCCTTTCTCCATGCCGGGCATCGAGTCCCAGAAGGCATTCGACCTGATGGAACAGCGCTTCCCCGGAGCGTCGGCCGACGGCGCGACCGCCCGGGTCGTCTTCGTCGCGCCGGGCGGTGAGAAGGTCACCGCCGCCGAGAACAAGCAGGTCGTCGAGAAGGCCGTGGCCGAACTGGCCGACGGCTCGCAGG
Source organism: Streptomyces aurantiacus (assembly GCF_001418335.1). Taxonomy (GTDB): domain Bacteria; phylum Actinomycetota; class Actinomycetes; order Streptomycetales; family Streptomycetaceae; genus Streptomyces; species Streptomyces aurantiacus. Next base: position 15,101 of record NZ_LIPP01000231.1, read on the forward strand.
TCGCGAGCGCCGACGACCCCTTCAAGACGGAGGCGGTCAGCGAGGACGGTACGACGGCGTACGCGACCGTCACCTACAAGGTCGAGACGCCCGACCTCACCGACGCGAGCAAGGACCAGCTGGAGACGGTGCTCGAAGAGGCCCGCGACTCCGGGCTGACCATCGAGGCCGGCGGCTCCGCGATGGAGACCGAGGGCGGGCCGAGCGGCGTCGCCGAAGCGATCGGTGTCGGGGTGGCCGCTGTCATCCTGCTGATCACCTTCGGTTCCCTCGCCGCGGCCGGACTGCCCCTGCTGACCGCCCTCATCGGCGTCGGCATCACCCTGGCCGGGATCACGGCCCTGGCCAGCACCCTCGGTCTTTCCACCTCGACCGGCACCCTGGCGATGATGCTGGGTCTCGCGGTCGGCATCGACTACGCCCTGTTCGTGGCCTCCCGCTACCGCGAGGAGCACGCCAAGGGCCGTACGCCGCAGGAGGCGGTCGGGCTCGCGGTCGGCACCGCCGGTTCAGCGGTCGTCTTCGCGGGGCTCACCGTCGTCATCGCCCTCGCCGGACTCTCGGTGGTCGGCATCCCGATGCTCACCGAGATGGGCATGGCCGCGGCGGGCGCGGTCGTCGTGGCCGTACTGATCGCGCTGACGCTCGTCCCCGCCCTCCTCGGCTTCTGGCCGCACGCCGTGCTCCCTCGGCAGGCCCGCAAGGCCGCCCGCGCCCAGAAGAACGCCCAGAAGAACGCCCAGAAGAACGCCCCGAAGAACGCCGAGAGCGACTCCCACCACGCCCATACCTCCCACAACGCCCAGAAGAACGCCGAGAAGGCCAACGCGGGCACGCGCTGGGCGCGGTTCGTACTGCGCCGCCCCGTGCCCGTACTCATCCTCGCGGTGCTGGGCCTCGGCGCCCTCGCGCTGCCGGTGACAGGCCTCCAGCTGGGCATGCCCGGCGACGAGGCGAAGTCGACCGCCACCACCGAACGCCGCGCCTACGACGCGCTCGCCGAAGGCTTCGGTCCGGGCTTCAACGGTCCGCTGACCGTCGTCGTGGACGCCGCGGACGACTCCGACCCCAAGGGCGCCGTCGAGGCGATCTCCAAGGAGATAGGCGACACCAAGGGCATCGTGTCCGTGTCCCCGCCGCGGTACAACGAAGCCGGCGACACCGCCGTCTTCTCGGCCGTGCCCTCCACCGCGCCGACCGACGACAAGACCAAGAAGCTGGTGGAGACCATCCGGAACGAGCGTTCCGGGATCGAGGCCGAGACCGGTGCGACCTTCGAGGTCACCGGCACCACCGCGATGAACATCGACATCTCCGCGAAGGTCCAGACGGCGCTGGTCCCGTACCTGGTCATCGTGGTCGGTCTGGCGATCCTGCTCCTGATGGTGGTCTTCCGGTCGCTGCTCGTCCCGCTCAAGGCGGCCCTCGGCTTCCTCCTGTCGCTCCTGGCGTCCCTCGGCGTGGTCGTCCTGGTCTTCCAGCAGGGCCACGGCGCCGACCTCCTGGGCGTGGAGCAGACCGGGCCGATCATGAGTCTGATGCCGATCTTCCTGGTGGGCATCGTCTTCGGCCTGGCCATGGACTACGAGGTCTTCCTCGTCTCGCGGATGCGGGAGGCGTACGTACACGGTGAGTCGCCCGACGAGGCGGTCGCCAGCGGATTCCGGCACAGCGCCCGGGTGGTCGTGGCCGCCGCGCTGATCATGATCGCGGTCTTCTCCGGATTCATCACCGAGACCGACTCCATGATCAAGATGATCGGGTTCGGGCTGGCCACCGCCGTCCTCTTCGACGCCTTCGTCGTACGCATGGCGATCGTGCCCGCCGTCCTCGCCCTGCTCGGCCACAAGGCCTGGTGGCTGCCGGGCTGGCTGGACCGGCTGCTGCCCCGGGTCGACGTGGAGGGCGAGGCGCTCAGCAGCCGGCCCGAGACGGACCCGGCCCCGACCGACAGCGCCGACGCGTCCGACCTGGAGGTCGCGCGCACCTGAGACGACCATCTCCCTCCCCCGAAAAAAGGGGCCGCCCGTGTCGAAGGACACGGGCGGCCCCGTCGGCCGTTCGCCCCGGAAGCGTCCACGATGGACGCAGCCCACTCACCGGAGAGCCCGATGTCCAGCAGCCTGGAGCGTTACACGGACCGCTTCGAGCAGTACGCGGAGCGCCATCCGCGCATCGTCGACGTGGCCGTGGTCGCCGCCCTGATGGGTTCCGCGGTCCTCGGCAGCTCGCTCACCCTGCCCGGCGTCGAACCGGTGGACCAGGACGGTGCCGGGAGCACCGTGATGGGCGTGGCCTGCCTCGCACTGCTCCAGTACCGCAAGTACCCGCGCACCACCGTCGTCGTGACCACGCTCTGCACGGTGATCGTGATCCAGCTGGGGTATCTGATCACTCCCCTGCTGCTGGCCCCCGTCATGGCGGCGCTCTACTCCCTGGCGGTCCTCAGCGACCGGAAGACCACACGCGTCTACGGCTTCACCGTCACGGCGGTGGTGATGGCCGGCGCGGTGCTGTCCGACTCGATGGAGACGTTTCAGCCGCTGCTCCAGACGGTCGGTCCCCTCTTCTGGCTGCTGCTGCCGATCGCCGCCGGCAACATGACCCGGCTGCGGCGCGCCTATCTGAAGGCGGTGCAGGCCCGTGCCGAACACGCCGAGCGCACCCGTGAGGAGGAGGCACGGCTGCGCGTCACCGAGGAGCGCATGCGCATCGCCCGCGAACTGCACGACGTCGTCGCCCACCACCTGGCCCTGGCCAACGCCCAGGCCGGCACCGCCGCCCACCTCGCGCTCACCGACCCGTGGCAGACGCAGAAGATCCTCACCGACCTGACCGGGACCACGTCGTCCGCGCTGCGCGAGCTGAAGGCGACGCTGGGGCTGATGCGCCGCAGCGACGGCCCGGGTTCCCCGCCGCTGGAGCCGTCCCCGGGCCTCGACCGCCTGCCCGATCTGGTGGCGGCGTGCGCGTCCGCGGGGGTCGCCACCACGGTGACCACGGAGGGCGAACCGCGGCCGCTCTCACCCGGGGTGGACCTGACGGCGTACCGGATCGTGCAGGAGGCACTGACGAACGTGACCAAGCACGCCGCCGCGGAGACCGCGCACGTGCGGCTCTCCTACGTCGGCTCCCGGCTGCTGATCACGGTCACGAACGACGGCCCCGCCTACACCGCCGCCTTCGGGGTCGAGCAGAGCCGGGGTTTCGGGGTCATGGGCATGCGGGAACGCGCCCAGTCCATCGGTGGTGAACTGCGCGCGGGCCCCCGCCCGGAGGGCGGCTTCGAGGTCTCCACGGCACTGCCGCTCCAGCCGTTCTCATCCCACCCCTGGGGGTCCTTGGACCACTCGGACTCCGCGGAAGCGGAAGCGGAAGTAGAAGCAGAAGCAGAAACAGAAGCAGAAGGAGAAAAGCCATGAGTGTCAGGGTGCTGCTCGCCGACGACCAGGCCCTGCTGCGGGCCACCTTCCGCATCCTGATCGACTCCTGCGACGACATGACGGTGGTCGGTGAGGCCTCCGACGGCAGGGAGGCGGTGGACCTGGCCCGTGCCCGCCATCCCGACATCGTCCTCATGGACATCCGTATGCCGGGTGTGGACGGCCTCGCCGCCACCACCGCCATCTGCGCCGACCCGGAACTGTCCGCCACCCGTGTCCTCATCCTGACGACCTTCGAGACCGAGGACTACGTCGCCCAGGCGCTGCGCGCGGGTGCCAGCGGGTTCCTCGGCAAGGACGTCACCGCCGACACCCTGCTGGACGGCCTGCGAACCGTGGCCTCGGGTGACGCCCTGCTCTCACCGGGCGCCACCCGCACGCTCATCACGCGCTTCCTCACGTCCCCCGCACCAGGCGGTCACCTGGCGCCGCCGGAACGCCTGGCCGAACTCACGGTGCGCGAGCGCGAGGTCATGGCCCTGGCGGCGGAGGGCAAGTCCAACACCGAGATCGCCGGGGACCTCACGGTCAGCCCGCTGACGGTGCGCACCCACATCCACCGGGCCATGACCAAACTCGGCGCCCGCGACCGCGCCCAACTGGTCGTGATCGCCTACCAGACGGGCCTGGTCCAGGCGGGACCGCCCGCGTTGTGACGGTCCGCCGTCGGCTCAGCTTCCGGTGAGGGAGATGGCCAGGTCCGTGATGTCCAGGGGGAACTGGCCGATGAGCGTCGGTTCGCCGGTGAGGACGTTGACGTTGTAGAGGGAAGGCGTGTCGGCGTTGTACGGCCAGAGCGAGGCGTAGGCGTCGTTCGAGGTCGTCTTGCCGTTGGTCAGAGTGCTGTAGATGTCCAGGCCCGCGTCGGTACCCGCGTCGAAGCCGAGGAGACCGGTCGGGACGAGGTTGCCCGCGTTGGGCGGCGACTGGATGGTGACCTGGTCGTTCAACGTGTCGATGTCGAACAGCGTCGTCCCGGTGGACCCGACCAGGTCGTTGTTCGTGTAGCCGGCGGCGGTCACGCCCTGGGCGGCCGTGGTCAACGGCGGGAGGTTCAGCATGGTGTCCGCGATCGTGGTGCCGTCGTTCAGGTTGTGCCGCAGGTTCTGGCCGTAGTTGCTGATCACCCGCAGCCGGTCGGCCGCCGGGTTGAAGTCGATGTCGAAGACCGTGCCGTAGAGCGAGGTCTGGAGCTGGGAGACCTTGGTGATGGTCACGTTGGCGACGACCGGTGGCATCTTGATCGTGTAGATGCCGCCCTTGTCACCGAGGCCGTACAGGAGGCCGTTCTGCGGGCGGAAGTCGATCCCGAGCAGTTTGGTGTCGCCGGAGAGTCCGCTGACGGTCTGGACCCAGTCGAGGGTCCCCGGCTTGTCGGTGGTGAACGTGGCCATCAGCTTGCCGTTACCGGTGATCCCGTACGCCCTGAGACTGGGGGTGGCGTCGGGGGCAGCGGAGCTGGAGCCGGGCGCGCTCACCGTGAGCGCCGTCGCCGCGGACACGACAGCCACCGCCGCCGCGATTCTCTTCTTGAACCCTGCCTTCGTCATCGTCGTTCTCCTCCCGTTGGATCCCATTGGATCCCGTTGAAAGAAATCCAGTTCTCTGAGGAACGTGGCGAGGACAGCTTCAGCGCTCCACTGCTTCAGCGACCCGGTTGCCCGGAAACTTTGCGCGCTGTGACAAATCCGCCGTCGACACAACCTTCACCGGTTCACCCGGAGTGATAGAGGCACGTCCGGTTTTCGTCTGTCGGCCCCCTTGTGCAGGTGGCATGCTCATGCTTATGGGGAGTCTCTTCGCAGAGCTGGCCCGGCAGGCGTCGGCCAACGCACGCCGCGAGGTCGAGACGTACGTACGTGAGATCCCGGAACTCGGATCGCTCGACCTGAACTCCCGGGCCAGGGCCGAGACGCTGGAGTACGCGGTGTGGTTCAGGCGCCGCACGATCGAACTCGCCCCGGACGACGGAAGGTTGACCGACGACGACCTCGGATACATCGCGTCGATGGGCGAGGCGCGGGCCGGGTCGGGAATGTCGCTCGACTCGCGGCAACGCGTGCTGCGCGTGCACACCGAACTCATGCTGCGCGAGATCAACGAGGCGACCGAGGCCCAGCGCGGCGGCGACGTCGAGGAACTCATGCGGTTGATGAGCTGGTTCGCCCCGCAGGGTGAGCGCGGCATCGGCGCCTACCGCCATGGCTTCGTGACAGCGATGCGCCGCCGTCTCCCGTACGTCGATCAAGTCGGCCTGCTGGCCCGCTCGTTGCTGGCCGAGGACCCCATAGCGGCGGACCTCGCGCTGGTCACGGGCATCGAACTGGCCGAGTACTACGCGGTGACGGTGATCCGGGTGCCCGACAGCCCGGTCGGCGCCCGGGACCTGACGAATGGCATCGAGGCGCTGGTGAAGACCCATCAGGTGCCGGTCACCTGGTGCCCGGAGCGCGGCGCCGGAGGAGGCAGCAGGAGCGGCAGCGGCGGCATGAGCAGCCCGAGCGGCATGAGCAGCCCGAGCAGCCCGAGCGGCATGAGCAGCCCGAGCGGCATGAGCGGCATGAGCAGCAAGGGCGGCGGGGGCGGCAGGGGTGGTGAGCTGATCGTGCTGATCCCCGGTGAGGCCGGGTCCGCGCAGCCGCCCGTCGTCCCCGACCTCTTACCGGACTTCGCCCAGGCCATCGGCCGCCTCTGCGCCGTCGGCACCGCGGGAGCGCCGCTGTCCGGACTCGCCGGCGCCCTCGACCGGGCCCGGCGGATCAGCAGAGCGGCTCCGTTGCGGCGTACGTCCGCGCGACTGCGCCCGCACACCATGGCGGACGTGTTCGTCGAACTCGCCGTCGCGGACGTGCCGTTCGTCGACGCATGGCTCCGGACGGTGGCCCGGCGCCTCGAACCCGGCCCGGACCTGCTGCGCACCCTCGACGCGTACTACCGCCACGACATGAGCCGCGGCTCCACGGCGGAAGCCCTCAACGTCCACCCGCGCACCCTGGACTACCGACTGCGCCGGGTACGGGAACTCACGGACATCGACCCGGGCTCCACGCACGGCGTACGCGTTCTCAGTACGGCCGTCACGCGGAGCCTGTCGGGAGCGTGGCGCTGAGCAGGGCTGAGCCGGCCTCGGCTGGGCTGGGCCGAGGGGCAGGTCAGCGGGTGAACTCGAAGGCGGCCGCGCGGGGTACGAACACCGTGTCGCCGTCCTTGGCCGTCGCCAGCGCCGAGATGTGCCAGGTGCCCGGGAGGGACTCGGCCGCATCCTCCTTCGTGACCCGGAGCGTGTAGGTGCAGCGGGACGTCTCGTCCGAGGTGCTCCGGCACTTGGCGGCGTCCACGTGCCGCAGCTCCGCCTCCGTCGGGTCGAGCCTCGAACTCGCGGGCCACGCGATGACCTTGAGGCCCCGGACGCCCGAGTCGTCGCTCACGTCCGCGGTGAAGGTCAGCGAACCCGCGCCGCTGCCGGACGGGGCGACGTAACGCGCCGAGCTGTTCTTCAGGGCCGGCTCCGAGGAGGTCGAGGCCATGGCGAACCCACCGACGGCGATGCCGACGCCGCCTCCGACGACGACAAGACCGATGAGCGACGAGACGAGAATGCGCTTGGACATGGAATAGCTCCCTGAATTCAGTCGACGGCGGATGCGTATTCGCATCTGTTTGAAATGCGGTGTGCGGAAAAGCGGAGTGCAGAATGGTGAATGCGGTGTGCGGTGCTCGTTCTGATGTGTTCGAGATTAGGGTCCGGGGCATTGCGCGGTCGTCGCGCTGCCGGATGATTGCCGCCTTGAACCAGAGGTAGAGAACACCGCCGGGCCGTCAACCGGACGGGCACGGACCCCTTCGCGACCAGGGCCCCCTCTGCAACCAAAGTAAGAGACGGAGATCCCCCTTCAGCCGGAGCCGGGCCGTTCACCTGCGGCCTTAGCCTTGGGGTGCGATGAAACCTGTCATGAACCGAACCGACGACCGGCTGCTCCCGGTCCTGCTGATCTGCGCCCAGGCCGCCGTGTGGCCCGGCGCGGCGCTCGTACGTGGGACCGTCCCGGCCGCGTCCGCCCTTCTCGTGGCGGCCCTGGTCGCCGGAGCGGTGACGGGCGCGCTGGTTCTCCGCCGTACCCGTCCGGTGGCCGGCCTCGTCCTGGTCGCCGCCGCCTGTGCGCTGGGCGCCGGGCCGCTGCCCACCGGGGCGATGGCCGTACTCGGGACCGCGGGCGTCGGGCTGGCCCTGTTCACCGTGGCGGCCGAACGCGACACCTTCACCGCCGTGCTGTGCGCCGTGGCGCTCGCCGTCTGGCAACTGCTGCAGGACATCAGCCTCCACGGGCTCAGCGAACGCGACGGACTCGACCTCGTCCTGACGGCTCTGCTGTACGCCGCCACGTGCGGCGCCGGCCTCCTCGTACGGCGGACCCGTCGTGCCCGTTCGGCGGCCGAACACCTGCTGAAGCGGGCCGAGTCCGAGCGCCACCGGCTGCCGGCGGTCGAACGGCGCCGTATGGAACGGGAACTGCACGACGTCAGCGCCCACCATCTGACGGCCGTGGTCGTCTCGGCGGGGGCCGCGCTCGGCCTGCGTGAACGCCGCCCCGAACTCGCCGCCGACGCACTGCGGTTCGCGGTCGAGACCGGCCGCGAGGTCACCCGGGCGCTCGGCGCGGTACGGGCACCGGCCCCCTCGCGGGAGGAACAGCCGCCACCGGAGGAACGGCTGAGGAGCCTCGTCGACGGATTCCGCCACCTCGACCAGCCGGTGGACTGCGAGATCGGCCCCCTGCCGGAGGGCGCCGTCGCGGACGCGGCCTTCGGCATCGTGCGCGAGGGGCTGACCAACGTGGCCCGGTACGCCCCCGGCGCCCGTACGACCGTGCGGTGCCGGTACGGCGACACCCGTACCGAGGTCGTCGTCACCAGCGCGGCGCCGCTGTCCGGTGCGGTGGCCCACGGTGCGGGTCTGGGCGGGGGACGCGGCCAGGGCTTCCTGCGGTCCCGGGCCCGGGAGGCGGGCGGCACCTTGACCAGCGGCCCGACGGCGGAGGGCGGCTGGGAGGTACGCGCGGTCCTGCCCGGCCGGACCGCCGCCCCGGCTGAGCCGTCCGCGCCACGGAGCTACCGGGTGGCGCAGGTGACGGCCGCCGCCGGCCTCGTCCTGCAGCCGCTGCTCCCGGTGCTGGTCATCCGGTCGGAGACCACGTCGGGCGGCGGGCAGGTGTCCGTGGGCGTGCTGTTCGCACTGCTGGTCGCGGCGCAGGTGGTCGCGCTGCTGTGGCTGCGCCGGACGCCCCGCGTCGCGCAGGGCGCCCTGTTCGGTCTGGCCCCGCTCTGGCCGGTGGCGATGGCGACGGGCGGGTACACCGGCCCTGTGCTGCTGCCGCCCGCGCTGAGCATGTTGGCGACGTGCGTTGCGCTCGCCGTGGTCGCGTCGCGCGGGGTCGCGTCGCGCGGGGTCGCGTCGCGCGGGGTTGCGTCCCGCGGTGCTGCGTTCCGCGGGGTTGCGGGGGTGGCCTGGTTCGTTCGGCGCGGGCGCGGGAGTGCGGGCTCGGCGGTTGTGGCCCTGGCCGTGGCCGTGCATGCCGGGGCCGTGGTCGGCGCCGTGCTGGATCGGGGGACGGGGCTGCCTCCGTGGGTGGTGGTCGTGGGGGCGGTGGCCGGGGTCGGTGCCGTGGTCGGGGTGGCTCTGTGTGGCGGGGTTCTGCGCGGTCGGCGCGAGGCGGCGGACCGGGGCTCGCGGGACGCGCGCCTCGCCGCCTGGACGGGAGAAGCCGTCCGGGACGCGTGGGCCGAACGCCGCAGGATCGCCGCCGGGCTGGAGACGACCGTGCTGGCGCGCACCGCCGACATGGTCGCCCAGGCGGAGGCGGGCCGGCTCGACGCGACCGCCGAACGCGCCCGCGAGGCCCTGGCCGCGATGCGCGCCCTGCTCGACACCGTGCGGGACGGGGACGGGGATGGTGAGACGAAGCCAGAACTGCGCCCGCAGCCCACCCTCCAGGCTCTCGACCTGCTCGCCCACCAGTGCCGGGCCACCGGCCGCGACGTCGAGATACGGCTCACCGACCGCGTACCGGAGCGGCTGCCCACCGCGGTGGACCTGGCCGCCTACCACGCGGCCGAGACGGTGCTCGCGGCCGGCGGCGAGGAGCCAGCGGTGCTCGCGCTCGACGCGGACGGCGATACGTTGACGCTCACCGCCACCGGGGTACCGCGCGCCGCCCGCCCCGCCGTACGGGAGCTGCTGGCGGCGCGCGCCGCCGCGCTCGGCGGCACCCTGGACACCGGCCGGCCGGGCACGGTCGGCCTCCGGCTGCCACTCGCACCGGTTCCGGACTCGAATCCGACCCCGACCCCGACCCCGACCCTGAACTTGAACCCGAATCCGGAGAGGGAGCGATGAGCCTCAAGGTGCTGGTCGTCGACGACCAGGGCATCGTGCGGGCGGGGTTCGCCGCCGTGATCGACGCCGAGGAGGACATGACGGTCGTCGGCGAGGCCGCCGACGGAGCCGCCGCGGTGCGCCTCGCCGCGGACCTGGCCCCGGACGTGGTCGTCATGGACGTCCGGATGCCCGTGCTCGACGGCATCGCCGCCACCCGGATCATCACCGGGCGCCAGGACGCGCCCCGGGTCCTGGTGCTGACCACCTTCGACCTCGACGCGTACATCTTCGACGCGCTGCGGGCCGGCGCCTCCGGCTTCCTGCTCAAGGACGTGCACGCCGCCGAACTGCTGCAGGGCATCCGGGTGGTGGCCACCGGCGAGAGTGTGCTGGCCCCGTCCGCGACGCGTCGGCTCATCGGCCACTACGCGTCAGGAGCCGGCGCCGGCCTGCGGGCCGGGGGCGGTCCGAGCGAGCTGGACAGCCTGACCGGCAGCCAGCGGAACGTCCTCGCCCTGGTCGCCTCCGGATTCAACAACGCGGAGATCGCCGACGAACTCGGCATCACCGTCGGCACCGTCAAGTCCCACGTCAACGCGCTGCTGCGCAAACTCGGGCTGCGTGACCGCGTACAGGCGACGATCCTCGCGTACGACCTGGGCCTCGCCCGCCCGAATCCGCCCGGCACCACCCACATCTGAGGACTCACACCTGATGACCGGTACGACCTCCGGCTCCGGCCGCACCACCCTCCCGCGCCGACTGCGCCACGTGCTCGGCGACGTCTTCGCCCTGGTCTACCTCGCGGCCTGTGCCGTCCTGCTCGTGTGGGCGCTCGTGGTGAGCGCCGTCGACACCTCGGACGAGTCCATGGCGGGCGTCATCCCGGTGTTCGCCACCGCCCCGACGAGTCTCGTGCCGCTGCTGTTGCTGCCGGAAGGCGCCGCGTGGTTCATCGTCTCGGTCGTGTTCGGGGCGCTGGTCAACGCCGCCCTCATCGGCTGGTGCGCCCGCGCGCTGCGCCGCGGCCGGAACCACTTCCAGGGCCGGGCGTCCTGAGCCCTGGCCTCCACACAGGCCTGGACCAACGCCGCCCCGTACAGGATGATGACGCTGCCATGACAACAGCGTCGTAATCCGTGATCCGTAATCCTCGGGATGGTGGATGGTGACTGTGCGCGGGTTCTTCGGCAGGTCGTCGACTCCGGTCGCCGTACTTCTCCTGGTGCCCCTGGCATCCCTGGCACCCCTGGTCCCACTGGCTCCCGTCCAGACGGCTGCCGCCTCGGCCGTACGGGAGCCGGTCGCCGAGACCGCTGCGGACTGGACGCCGCCGCTCAGCACGCGGGGCCGCTGGATCGTCGACGCGGACGGCGACCGTTTCAAGCTGCGGTCCGGGAACTGGCACGGAGCCAGCGGTACGTGGAACGGCTCCGGCAGTGTGGACGACGACGCCAACCACCACGCGGGGGAGAACTCCGGCCGGACGCCCCTCGGTCTTGACCGGGCTCCCATGGCCGAGATCATCGCCGGCTTCCAGGAGATCGGCATCAACAGCATCCGGCTGCCCTTCTCCAACGAGATGATCCACGACACCCGCCCCGTCACCGACACGGCCGTCGCCGCCAATCCCGCCCTGCGCGGCAGCACCCCGCTCCAGGTCTACGACGCCGTGGTCCGCGAACTCACCGCGGCGGGCCTCGCGGTCGTCCTCAACAACCACACCAACACGACCCGTTGGTGCTGCGGAGTCGACGGCAACGAACGCTGGAACGCGAGCCAATCCACCCAGGCCTGGGAGGACGACTGGCTGTTCATGGCCCGCCGCTACAAGGACAACCAGCGCGTCGTCGGCGCCGACCTCTACAACGAGGTGCGCCGGAACATCTGGGACGACCCCAACTGGGGCCTCGGCGACGACCACGACTGGTTCGCCGCCTCCCAGCGCCTGGGCGACCGCATCCTGACGGAGGCCGACGCCGACCTCCTCATCATCGTCGAGGGCATCAACTGGACCGGCATTCCCATCGACGGCTTCGCACACGAACGCCCCACCCTGGCCCCCGTACGCAACCTCTCCCACACCCTCGTCGATTCCGGCAAGCTCGTGTACTCGGCCCACTTCTACGACTACACGGGGCCGAACCACAGCGGCGCCACCGGGACGGGCGAGACCACCGACCCCCGCTACCGCGACTTCAGCCCCGCCGAACTGATCGACGTACTGAACCGCCAGGCCTTCTTCGTCACCGCCGAACAGGACAAGCACTTCACCGCCCCGGTCTGGATCAGCGAGTTCGGGGTCGGCGGCCGGGAGGAGACGAACGCCAAGGCGCGTGCCTGGTTCGAGAACTTCGTCGACCAACTGGTCCGCACCGACGCCGACTTCGCGTACTGGCCGCTGGTCGGATGGCACGAGAACCGCAGGGGCAACGGCTGGGCGCTGCTGCACTGGGACTCGGCGGGCCGGCGCATGGGCGTGTACGACGGCGACGACTGGCGGGCCGCCGCCTGGACCCGGCTCATCGGGGCCGGTGGCCGTACCGGCCAGGTCGCCCCCGTGACGGAGTGGTCGATGCTCAGCCCCGACCACGGCGACTTCGTCGCCTCGCGCCGCATGCGCGCGCTGCCCGACTGGGACTCCGGCGCCCGCAAGGCGGTCTGCCCCGACGGACAGCGCCTCCTCGGCCTCAGCCACACCGGCAACCGGGGCCTGTGCTCCGACGTGACCGCCGGGCCGCTGCGGGACCCGGCCGGCGGGCACGAGGTCGTACGGGACGAGCGGTACGTCAAGGCGGGCGGCGACTGGGCGTCCGGCTACACCAAGCTCCAGTGCCCCGACGGCGACTTCCTCACGGGTTACAGCGTCCGAGGCGCCGCGGTCTCTGCCGCGCTGTGCGCTGCCGCGCCGCCCGGTGCGATCACCGGTACGAGCGGTCGTACGGTCTGGTTCGACCGGGGCGACAACAGGGGCTCGGCGCCCAAGGGCGGCGACTTCGGGAACGGGCATTACAAGGGTCAGTGCGCGGACGACGAGTACGTGGCCGGCGTCGCGTACACCGGCCGCGTGGGGTCGTCCCGCACACCGGACGCGGTGCTCTGCCGAGGGCTGCGGTGAACTCGGCTGCCGGCCCGGTGGGGGCTGAGCGCGCCGTTCCCCGCGCCCCTAAATACCCAGGGGCGCGGGGGCCTATTAGGGGCGCGGGGAACGGCGCAATCTTTTAGGGGCGCGGGGAACTGCGCGACAAGCCCCCACCGGGCCGGCAGCCGCGGTCAGACAGGAACCCCCACCCCCTTCCGCTCCGCGTCAGCGACCCGCGCGGACCGAGTCCGCGTACCGAACGCGGCCAGCGCAACCGCCCCGACCAGCCAAGTCCCGGCAATGAAGTAGAAGACACTCTGATAGCCATGACCGGTGTACAGCGACGCCACGATCAACGGCCCCGCCGCGTTCGACAGCCGCCCCAGCCCGTAGGACACGCTCGTGCCCAGCGAACGGCTCCGCGTGTCGAAGAGCTCGGGAGAGTACGCGTACGCGAGAGCGGTGTAGCCGCGCTCGAAGAGGTTCACCAGGAAGCCGAACACGATGATGAGGACGGGGTTGAAGGTGAGCCCGTACAGCAGGCCGCACGCGGCGATCACCGTACCGAAGGCGACCAGGCACCACTTGCGTTCGAAGCGGTCGGTGACCAGCGACGCCAGATAGCAGCCGAGCGGAGCGCCGACCGTGGTCAGCGCCACGTAGAAGACGGACTTCTCGACGCTGAACCCCTCCTTGGCCAGCAGGGTGGGCGCCCAGCTCGAATAGCCGAAGAAACCGATGGTCTGCGTCATCCACAGCACGGAGAGCAGCAGGGTCGGCATCAGGTACTTCTTCTGCAGGAGCAGCCGCAGCGGCGCCTTCGTCGACGGCGTCTCGGCGACCGGCGGCGCGGGCTCGGGAAGCGGGCCCTTCTCCGCCGCGACACTCGCCTCGATCTCCCTCAGTACCGCGTCCGCCGCGGCGTGCTCGCCCCGGCTTTCGAGCCAGCGGGGCGACTCCTTGAGGCGGCCTGCGAAGAAGACGAGCAGGATGCCGAGCGAACCCCAGAGGTAGACCAGCCGCCACGACCAGTCGTTGAGCGGGACGACCAGGCTGGCGATGAGGTTGGTGACGGGCGTGCCGCAGATGCCGATGGCGATGGCGTACGCCTGGTACTTGCCGCGGGTCGCCGACGGGTACATCTCGTTGACGTAGACGACCCCCACGACGGTCATCGCGGACAGGCCCGCCGAGGTCAGGACGCGGAACACACCGAGCGAGACCAGGTCCCAGGAGAACACCGCCGCGAACGAGGAGATGCCGAAGAACAGCGTGGTCCACAGCAGGGCCCGTTTGCGGCCCCACCGGTCGGCTAGGGACCCGGCGGCGATCGCCCCGATGAACATGCCGACGAACGAGAGCGAGGTGACGTAGGCGACCTGGTCGACGGACAGGCCCCACAGCTTGATCAGTTTCGGCGCGGTGGTGGCGAAGCTGTTGATGTCCGCGAACTCGAAGAAGTACGCGAAGGCGACGGCGAGCAGGGTGACTTTGTGGAACCGGGAGATCGGCAGCCTGTCCAGCCGGTTCAGCGCGTTGGCTTGTTGCATGAGCGGCCCTTGTCGAAGTCGGATCTGTGCGGAACAGCGGTCGGATCTGTGCGGAACAGCGGGTGGGGGACGTCAGTGGTGTCGGCCGGGCCAGTCCTCGCCCGGCCAGTAGAGGCTCATCGGGTTGGCGACCAGGAGCTTGTGCCGTTGTTCGGCGGTGACCGCCACGTGCGGTACGTGGTCGACGAGGAGGCCGTCGTCCGGCATGTGGTCGGTGAGGTTGGGGTGCGGCCAGTCGGTGCCCCACAGCACCCGGTCGGGGAACTCCTCCACGACGCGCCGGCCGAAGGGGACGACGTCGGTGTAGGCGTGCCGTTCGCCGTCCAGGGCGGCCGGGCCCGTCACGCTGAGCCGCTCGGGGCAACTCACCTTCACCCACACGTCGTTGGCGTCGACGAACCGCAGGAACCGGCTGAACTGCGGGCCGTCGACCGGCTGGGTCACGTCCGGCCGCCCCATGTGGTCCACCACCAGCGGCACGGGCAACGACCCGAAGAACCCCTCCAGTTCGGGCAGGTCGACGCTCTCGAAGTAGAGGACGACGTGCCAGCCCAGCGGGGCGACCTTCCTGGCGATGGTGACCAGGTCGTCGGCGGGCGAGGTGTCGACAAGGCGCCGTACGAAGTTGAAGCGCACGCCGCGCACCCCCGCCGCGTCGAGTGCGAGCAGCTCGCTCTCGCCGATGTCGGGGCGGACGGTCGCGATGCCGCGTGCCCTGCCGCCGGCGGCCCGTACGGCGTCGACCATGGCGCTGTTGTCCGCGCCGTGGCAGGTGGCCTGCACGATGACGTTGCGGGTGACGCCCAGCCGGTCGCGGAGCGCGAACAGCTCCTCCTTGCCGCCGTCGCAGGGCGTGTACTTGCGCTCCGGCGCGAAGGGGAACTCGGCCTGCGGACCGAAGACATGGCAGTGCGCGTCGACGGCCCCCGGCGGCAGCCGGAACACCGGCTCGGACGGATCGCGGTACCAGTCGAGCCAGCCGGGGGTCTTGGCGGAGAGGGAAGCCCCCGGGGAGGGCACGTGGGTGTTCATGCGGGTCACCGGCCCTGACGCTTGAGCACCGCGTCCAGGCGGGGATACACCGCGCGGGCGTTGTGCTCCTGGACCGCCGCCAGGTCGTCCGCGGAGAGGTCGGCGGCCTCGGCGTACCTGCGGGTGTCGTCGAAGTGGTGGCCGGTGCACGGGTCGATGTCGCGGACCGCGCCGATCATCTCGGAGGCGAAGAGGATGTTGCGGGCCGGGATGACGTCGTACAACAGGTCCGAGCCGGGCTGGTGGTAGACGCAGGTGTCGAAGTAGACGTTGCCCAGGACGTGTTCTTCCAGCGGAGGCTTGCCCAGCGCCATCGCCAGGCCCCGGAAGCGGCCCCAGTGGTAGGGGACGGCGCCGCCGCCGTGCGGGATGACGAAGCGCAGGGTCGGGAAGTCGGCGAACAGGTCGCCCTGGACCAGCTGCATGAACGCCGTGGTGTCGGCGTTGAGATAGTGCGCGCCGGTGGTGTGGAAGGCCGGGTTGACACTCGTACTGACGTGGATCATCGCCGGGATGTCGTACTCCGCCATCTTCTCGTAGAGCGGGTACCAGGAGCGGTCGGTGAGCGGCGGGGAGGTCCAGTGACCGCCCGAGGGGTCGGGGTTCAGGTTCACCGCGACGGCGCCGTACTCCTCCACACAGCGGGTGAGTTCCGGGACGCAGGTGGCCGGGTCGACGCCGGGCGACTGCGGAAGCATCGCGGCGGGCACGAAGCGCTCCGGGTACAGCTGCGAGACCCGGAAGCAGAGTTCGTTGCAGATCGCGGCCCAGGCGGCGGAGGTTTCGAAGTCCCCGACGTGGTGGGCCATGAACGACGCGCGGGGCGAGAAGACCGTGACGTCGATGCCGCGCTCGTCCATCAGCCGCAACTGGTTCGGCTCGATGCTCTCGCGCAGCTCGTCGTCGCCGATGCGCAGGTCCGCGGGGGCGGGGGCGGCCGACGGGTCGGTGAGGGAGGCGGTCTGCCGATCGCGCCAGACGGCCAGGGCCGGTGGGGCGGTCGTGTAGTGACCGTGACAGTCGATGATCATTTACGGCGTCCTTTACTGCGTCCTCTACGGCGTCCTTCGCAAGCCGAGCTGCTCTGCCGGATGCCGTGCAGCCTCGCTCCGCCCGCACCGTCGGACGAGAGGACCGAACACAGAACTAACGTCCGCTTAACACAGCGGCGGGTGCGCGGCCGGTGTGGTCTACATTCGCTACGAAGAGTGGCCGAAGCGGCCGGAGTGGCCGGAGTGGCCGGAGCGGCCGAAGGAGGTGGACAGGGTGCAGGTGCTGCTGGCCGAGGACGACGACGGTGTGGCCGCGGCGCTCGTGGAGGTCCTGTACGACCACGGCCACATCACCAGGCGTGTCCGGTACGGCAGGGACGTACTCACCTACCACCGCAGCTCCGACCTGCTCCTTCTCGACCTGGGCCTGCCCGATACCGACGGTCTGGACGTGCTGCGCGCCCTGCGGGCGGTGAGCGACCTGCCGGTGGTGGTGCTCACCGCGCGTGGCGACGAACGCTCGGTGGTACGCGGCCTGCGCCTCGGCGCCGACGACTACCTCGTCAAGCCGGTACGCCTCGCCGAGCTGCTCGCCCGCATCGACGCCGTCACCCGGCGTAACGCCACGAGGAACGCGCCCGCCGCGTCCGCCGCCGCCTTGGCCTCCGCCGTACGGACGGTCAGGGCCGGTGACGTCGAGGTGGAACTCGACGCGCGCCGGGTCAGGGTCGCCGGGGCGGAGGTCGAGCTGACCACCAAGGAATTCGACATCCTCGCCGTACTGGCCGGGCGCGCGGGTACGGCGGTCAGCCGCGAGCAACTCCTGGACGAGGTGTGGGGCGACGCCCACCATGCCGTGTCCCGCTCCCTGGACGTCCACCTCACACAACTGCGCGCCAAGCTGCGCCGCCCCGGCCTCCTCACGACGATCCGCGGCTTCGGCTACCGCTTCGGCAACCTCGACGAGGACTGACAAGGTCGGAGGAGGCGACGCGTGCGCACCAGGGTCCAGGCGGCACTGCTGCTGTTCGTCGTGATCGCGGTGGCCGCGTTCGCCGTGCCGCTGCTGCTGTTCACCGCGTCCGACCGCACCCAGCAGCTGGTCCTCGCCCGCAGCGCCGACCTCGACCGCTTCGCGTCCCTCATGGACCAGGCCGCGGCCACCGGCGACACCTCGGCCGTCGCCGCCGAGGCGCGCCGCTACACCCAGCTGTACGGGGAACCGCTCGTCGTCACCGACACACGCCGCAGACCCGTCGTCCAGACCGGCGGCATGCGGGCCGTCGACCCGGCCGTCGCCCGGCTGCTCGACGCGGCGCTGCGCAACCAGACCGCGCATCCCGCGGGCGCGCTGCGTCCCTGGTCGCGCGGGTACCGGATGTTCGCCGAGCCCGCGGGCACCGGGACCCGGGTCTCCGGGGCCGTCGTGCTGCGGGCCTCGGTCGGCACCGCGTCGGAGGAGATCACCCGGCGCTGGGCCGCCGTCCTCGCGGGGGCCGCGCTCGTCGCCGTCGCCTGCACGGTGCTGGCGCGGGCCGCGACGGGGTGGGTGGTCAGCCCGCTGCGCCGCCTCGACCGGGCGGTGGGCCAGCTCGCCGCGGGACTCCCGCCCGAACAGACGAGGGCCGGAGGCCCGCCCGAACTGCGCCAGCTCGCGATCGGCTTCAACCGCATGGCGCGTACGGTCACGGCGGCCCTTGAGCAGCAGCGCAGGCTCGTCGCCGACACGTCCCACCAGATGCGCAACCCGATGGCGGCGCTCCGGCTCCGCGTCGACGCCCTGCACACCCATCTGGCCCCGTCGGGCGACCGCACGTACACCGGGGTCACCACCGAGCTCGACCGCCTGGAGAACCTCCTCGACGACCTGCTGGCCCTCGCCACCGCGGAACACCGGGCCGGGGAACTGACGGTGACCGACGGCTCGGGCGTCCACTGCGACGCCGCGGCGGTCGCGGCCGACCGGCACCGCCTGTGGGAGCCGGTCGCCCATCGGGCGGGGGCCCGCCTGGGTTTCCGGTCCGCCGATGCCCCGGTCCCGGCGGCCTGCACGGACCGCGAACTCGCCCAGATCACGGACATCCTCCTGGACAACGCCATCAAGTACGCGGGCCGGGGCGCCGAGATCTCCCTCCGCTGCGCCACCGAAGGCAGCCGCGCGACCCTCACGGTGACGGACGACGGCCCCGGCCTCGGCACGGACGAACTGGCCCTGGCCACCACAAGATTCTGGCGCGCGGGCCGCCAGCACCAGAACGGGACAGCGGGTACGGGCCTGGGCCTGGCCATCGCCGAACAACTCCTGGCGGGACGGGGCGGCCGACTGGAACTGGCGGCGGCGCGACCACGGGGACTGAGGGCGAGGGCGGTGCTGCCGCGGGCCGAACCCGGCGGAGGGAACGGCGTCGGCGGCGCCCTCGGCCCCGCCGGCCCCATCGGCCCGGTCGGCACCGGATGCAGGGACACGCACGGCGGTGACGCGCTATGACCGACCCCGACCCCGACCCCGGCCCGTACTCCCGTTACTCCCGTCCGCGTCCTGGTCGTCCTGGGCGTCCTGTTCGTCCTGTTCGTCGTCCGGACTCGGTCGTCGACCGCCGCACGCTCCTCCACGCAGCCCTCGGCGCGACGGCAGTCGCCGTCCTCGGTGGTGCGCTCACGGCCGACACCTCCCGGCAGCGACCGGGGCCGAGCGGTGTCCTGCGCGTCGCGACGGGTGAACCGACGGCGTTCTACGAGGCGTTCGGCCGCCTCCTCACCGCGGAACTGGAGACGGCGTATCCCCGCCTGAGCTGCCGCGTCCGTACCACCGCCGGCAGCCTCGCCAACATCGAGCTGCTCCGCGACCGCCGCGCCGACCTCGCACTCGTCCTCACCGACACGGCGCTGGCCGCCCAGGGCACCGAGCTCTTTCCGCGCCCGGTGCCGCTGCGCGCGATCGGCAGGGTGTACGAGACCTACCTCCAGTTTGTCGTCCGCGCGGACTCGCCCGTGCGCGAGGTGTCCGACCTGGCCGGGCACACCGTCTCGCTCGGCGCCACCGGATCGGGCGCGGCCGTACTCGGCGAGCGGATACTGCACGCGGCGGGCCTCACCCCGGGCGCCGACGTCCCCGTACTCCACCTCCCGCTGGCCGACGCGGCCGACGCGATGCGGGTGGGCTCGATCGACGCCCTGATCGTCGCGGGCGGCGTGCCGCTGCCCACCCTGTCCGACCTCGATGACGGTCCCGGGCTGCGGTTCCTGCCGCTGGCCGGGCTGCTGCCCCGGCTCGGCGGTCGCGCCGGGCTGGCCGGCTCCGGTCTGGAGAAGGTGTCCCTGCCGCAGGGCGCGTACCGGTCGGCAGGCGGAGTCGCCACCATCGGGGTGTCCAACCTGCTGGTGTGCCGCCCCGACCTGCCCCGCGCCGTCGCCGAGGCACTGACCCGCCTCCTGGTCCTGCGCGCGACGGCCCTCGTCCCCGGCAACGCCGTCGGCATCCAGTTCCTCGACGTCGGCAGCCTGATCGGCACGGGCGGCATCGCCCTGCACGACGGGGCGGCCGAGGCGTACCGCGCACTGCACGGCTGAGCCGGCATGACGTGACGGCGTACATGACGCCTCGTACGGGCTAGGCGGGCATGACGCCGTGGACGCGGGAGAGGGTGAAGACACGTTCGTCGTCGCGCAGGTGACACCAGGCGTACAGGTGGGGCGGGTCGAGGTCGATCTCGCTGAGGGTGCGCACGGTGCGGTTGCCCGAGGCGGCGACGTACTCGATGGTGACGGCCAGTCCCTCGTCGATGGCGTGGGCGAGCTGACGAACATCGGCGAGGGACAGCAGCCGCGCGTACCGGGCGACGATTTCCTCACTGTCACTGTCACTGCCGCTGTTGAAGGGGATTGTGTCGCCCGGATCGGGACGCCGCGATGCGACGGGCGGGGCGGCCCGCAGCCTGGTGGCCAGCGCGCTCACGTCGACGACGGCCGGTGCCCGCCGCGCAGGGGAGCGCGCGCCGCCAGGCGCGTGGGGAGACTTGCGCGGGCGCGGTACGGGGGTGGCGGCGCGACGGTGCCGGGCCTGTTCGACACGTACGCTCCCGTCGGCCGCTTCGGCAACGGGGGCGTAGCCCGCGGCCCGGAGCGCGGTGAGGATCTTGTCGAGCGGGGTCCGGCTGACCAGAACCGTCGGGGCCAGTCGCCGCAGGCCGAGGCCGGCGAGCTTTCGGTGGGCGGCGAGTTCGGCGAGGAGGGCGGGTTCCTCGCCGTGGATGACGCTGGCCACGGAGGCGACGCGGATACGGCCGTGGCCGCGCGCGGTGTCGTGGATCAGGTACGACAGCGGTTGCGGGAGGGGCCCGACGGCGACGGCGGCCAGGTCGGCCACGATCGCGTCGGGTGTCCGGCCGGAGTCCAGGGCGCGGCGGACGGTCCCCGGACCGAACCGCCACACCGATGCCGCGCCGCCGGCTTCCCGGTCCGCGGTCGCGTCCAGCAGCGCGGCGAGGTGGGCGGACGGTGTGCCGGTGACGACGGCGGTGAGGTCGGCGCCGAAGCGGGCGGTCCTGGTGGCAGCCGGCAGCAGGTGCCGACACGCCGCGGCCAGGGCTTCGGCGTCGTCGGCCCGCACGGCGGCGCCGATACGGGACAGGGCGCCGCGGGCGATGACTCCGAGCAGTTCGGCCTCGCGTACGAGTGTCGCGAACGGCGTGCCGTCCTGCGGGAGTTGATGGGCGAGCGGACGGTACCAGGCGACCAGCGGCCCCAGTTCCGCGGCGCTGTGCGCTCCCTGGTCCGCCGGGAGGTGAGCCGCGGCGGTGAGGAGTCCGTCCCGCGCCCGCAGGCAGCCGTCGCAGGGCGGCGTTCCGGCGAGCGCGGGCAGCGCCTTGCCGTCTTCGTCGCGCGCCTGGGCGGGAGTCAGCGGCAGCGTCTGCCACGCCTGGAGCAGCACGGTGAGCCGCTCCGCCGGTTCCCGCCGCGCCCAGGCGTCGTAGCCGTCCGTCGCGGCGACCCGGCCGCCGTCCCGGGCCAGCAGCCCGGCGGCGTACGCGGTCTCCAGAACGAGGCGTACGACGATGTCCTCGCACCGTGCGGCCTTCCCGACCCGGGACAGCTCACGTGCGCCGACCCCGCCGGACTTCAACAGGGCCGGCGCGGATGCGGCGCACACCGTCAGGACCGACGCGGCGTGGGCGGCGAACGCCGTGGCCGTGGCCGCCGTCTCCCGGTCCACGTCCGCCGGGGTGACGGGCATCGACCGCGCCGGGGGCGGGACGGGTGTGAACGGGGCGTGCCAGTCGGCTCCGCGCAGCGCGAGCGCCACCTCGGCGGGCATACGGGCGGGCCCGTACCGGTGCCGGTCCTCTACCAGCAGCCCCCGCTCCAGCGCCCAGCGCGCGACCGGGTCCGAGTCGGCGTGGGGGACCCCGAGGACGAGGAACTCGGTCCGGGAACCGGGTCGGCCGGCCGCGTGCCCCGCTCGCCGCTCCAGCAGTTCCCGGCCGGCCGCGGGCGCTCCGGCGACCAGCGCGGTGACCCGCTCCGGGTCGCTGTGGTGATCCACGAGGGCCGCCAGCCGCCGCTGTTTGGTGGTGCCCGGCGACCGGACGCCCAGGGCCGCCAGGATGCGGCGCAGTTCCTCGGAGGTCGTGTCCGCCAGCAACTGGACGAGCGGCGCGTCCAGCCCCAGCGGCGCGTCCCACGCCTGCCGCATCGGCGCCGCCATCCGCAGCAGCCCCTCGCCGTCCGGCCAGACGAGCGCGTGATCGCCCAGCGTCCCGAGGGCCGCGTCCAGGCCGCCCTGAACACCTTCTGCCCCGCTCACACCCACACCCACACCCACACCCACACCCACGCCCAACAGATCCGCCAGAGCGGCGCGTGGAACCGGCCCCAGCGCTGCCAGCGCCTCGGCCACCTGCAAGTGCGGCAGCGCGAGCCCGGGCAGCACGAGCGCCACCGACGCCGGACGTTGAAGGCGGTCCGCCAGCTCGCCGAACGACCGCGGCTCGGGCAGCGACACGGCATCCGCGCGCCCCGCGAGAACCCGCTCCAGCCGCTGGGTCCCGAGACCGCTCAGCCAGGTGGCCAGTGTTGATCCGCTGGACTTACCGATGGGGGCACCTCACGAGAACGAGCACCGTTGGTCTTCCGGTCCGACAGGTCCGACAGGTCCGACAGGTCCGACAGGTCCGACCGGACCGGGACCGGACTGGTCTTGCGCAGGGCACCAGGATGGCGCATCACGGAGGACGCCCGCGGCGGCTCCGGACAGAAACCCGCTTCCGCGTGAAAGCCAGGTGCTTGGGCCCCATGCCATATGCCATCCGTCCACAACCACCCGGAACAGAGCGGTCGGCGGGCAGGATGGCCTCATGACGAAACCATCCGTACGGCCGGTCCGCCGTCGCTCCTCCGGCTCGGTGCTGTCGTTGTGGTCTCAGGACTCGGTGTTGTCGATTGGCTCGGTCGGCTCGGTGCTGTCCGTGGGGTCCGTCGGTTCGGCCCTGTCGGTCGGCTCGATCGGTTCCGCCCTGTCGCTGGTCTCGACCGGATCGTGGCTGAGTACAGGATCGTTGTTCTCCGCGCAGTCGAGGTGGTCGGTGCTGTCCTGGCGCTCTTCCCACGGGTTCCTGGCGGTGGGGGCGGCGGCCGGGGGCGCCCTGCTGCTCACCCAGATGCTGCGCAAGGCCGATGGCGGCGATGGCGGCACCGAACGACTCCGATCAGATTGAGCGATTGTTCCGCCCAGCGTCGGCGTTCCAGGCCGCACGCCGGAGCAAGGGTGCTGCAAGAGGCCTGCAAGGAAAGCGCTGTGCACACGGGGAACCCCTCTGTCGTCTGCGTACGCACGACGAGCGATGGGGGATCGCGTGTCTGTCGGAACGACGAAATCAGCACTGATCGAGCAAGGGCACTGGCTGACGGTGCGGGACTGCAAGAGGGTCCTGGTGGTTGTGCACACAGTGACCTTCGCCCAACGACTGCGGGAAGTCTTCGAACTTCTGGAGAACGACCTGCGCATTCAACTGGTCTTCACGGTCGCACCACATGCCTTCGGCAACGGAGTCACCGAGTTCCTGCAGAGCCTGGGCATCGCCACGGTGCCCTGGGAAGAGGCCCTGCGGGCCGAGTTCGACCTCGCGCTCGCGGCGGGCTCCCGCGGAGTGCACGAACTGAGGACTCCGGTCGTACGCATCTCACACGGGGCAGGACAGATAAAACTGCTCACCGACATCACCACGCTGACGCCCGGTGAGCGGAGGTCGCCCGGGATGCTGAGCCGCCAGCACCTCTTGCACGAGGGGCAGCTGATCCCGGCAGCGATCGTCTACGCCCACGACAGGGATCTGGAGGAGCTCGCCCGGTCCTGCCCGGAGGCGCTGGAGGTGGCTCACGTGATGGGCGATCCGTGCGTCGACCGGATCACGGCCGGCCGGTCCAGGCGCGATTCCTACCGCCGTGCGCTGGGAATCGAGGACGGACAGCGGCTCGTGGTGGTCACGTCCACCTGGGGACCGGCTTCGACGTTCGGTCACCTCGACTCTCTGCTGCCGCAGCTGCTGAGCCGGCTGCCGGACGACGGCTACCGGGTAGCGATGCTGGTCCATCCCAATGTGTTCGCGGGCCACGGCATCCGACAGGTGCACGGCTGGCTGTCCTGCTGCCAGGGCCTGGGGATCGCGGTCGTCCCCCCGGAAGCCGACTGGCAGGCGCTGCTGATCGCGGCCGACTGGATCATCGGTGACCACGGATCGCTCACCGCGTACGGCACGCTCACAGAAGCGACGATGCTGCTGACGGCCGGATCCCGACGTGAGGTGTCGGCCGGCTCCCCGGCGGCTCTGTTGTCCGCCGTCGCGCCCGTGCTCTCTCCGATGTACCCGCTGGCGGAGCAGCTGGAGTACGCGGCACAGCTGCACCGCCCGGGACAGTACGACCATGTCGCCGCCTCGCTGTCGTCGGCGCCGGGTCAGTTCCACCGACGGATGCGTTCGGCCCTCTATCGCATGCTCGGGCTGGGAGAACCTGCCCGTCCGCCGTTCGTCGCACCGCCCCCGCCTCCGCCGTCACTGACGAGGTGGGAGATCTCCGCCGGCAGCGGGGCGGCGCTGTGAGCGGCCGGCGCGCGACCCCGGAGCAGCCGGATGCCGCGTGGGCCACTGTGTGCTTCTGTGCTGCACGGACCGATGGCACACCGTGTGGTGACGGCCCGGACGACCGGTCGTTCCTCGTCGCCTGGCGTTCAAAGGCGGCGCACGGTCCGGTTCTTGTCCGGTCCGACCGACTGTCCTCGGCCACGGGACGGCGGGCGTATGCGTATCCGTCTCCCTGCCCGCATGCGCCGGGCCCGCTTCCCTGCGACGTACATCTGTGGGTGGATGCGGACAGCCGGGAGCGGACAGAGCTCATGGAACACGCCGATGTGCTCGTGAGCGGCGTACCCCTGCTGCCTGAACCGGCTCACCACCGGGTGCACGAGTTGCTGGCGGGCCACCCTGGATGCCTTGCCGCCGCGGTACCCGGTACGGCCACGACGTGTGTCGTCGGGGTACGGGACCGTACGGGTGCCGTGTCGTTCGTACGGCCGGAGCAGGGCGGGTCCGATGCTCCACTCCCGACACACGCGGTTGTCTCGGTCGTGCACGCCTGGGTGGTGTCCGGGGGATCGCCCCGCGTGCTGAGTTCCCTCGCCCCGATGCCGCGTCGGTGACCCACGGGACGGCTGGCCGCGGCGACGATTACGCCTGGCGCAGCCGGTCGTCCAGACGTTGTGCGTCCTCAGGACTCAGCCGCCGGAAGAGGTCCCGGGCGGCCTCGTAGTGGCGTACTGATTCCACATGATCACCACGTGATTCGGCTGCCTGGCCGAGCCATTCCAGGCAGCGCGCCTCCCAGTGCTCGGACCGGGCAACACCCGCTCGGAAACGCGCGAGTGCGTCCCGCAGTCGCCGGACGCCTTCGGCACGGTCTCCGCCGCTGTCCAGGACATGGCCGAGAAGGGCCAGGACGCGGGTCGCCTCGTACGTCTCTCCCAGCGAGTCCAGTTCGGTGCCGGCCCGGCGCAGTTGCTCGGCGGCTGTGGCCAGGTCGCCACCGGCCATGGCTGTTTCGCCGAGGCGCCGTCGGGAGAGGGCGGCCCCGCGCCGGTAGCCGATCGACTCCCTCAGCCTCAGGGCGTGCTCGAAGTGGTCGTGTGCCTCGTCGAGCCGGTGGGTCAGGAGACTGATGTGTCCCAATCCGCTCGCGGCTTGCGCCTGTTGGCGTACGTCGTTGTCGGCCGTGGCCATCTCCAGCGCCTGCCGGTACCAGTCGGCCGCCTCCGGGTACCGGCCGGCGTTGCGCAGGCCGATCGCGCCGGAGGTGAGCATGCGGCCCTCACCCTGCCTCGTTCCGCTCCGGCGTGCTGCCTCAAGACCGAGGCGGTGCGCCTCGATCCACATCTCGGACGGACGCAACCGGAGAAAAAGGGGCCATGCGAGATCCGTGAGACGCCAACAGGAGGTGTGCCAGCCGACCCGGGCCGAGTGCCGTACCGCGCCCATCAGGTTGTTGCGGTGCTCGTCCAGCCAGGCCAGCGCCTCCTCGGGGCCGTCGAGTGGGGCCGGAGGCACGGTCTCCGCGGGGAGGTCGTGTCCCGGCAGCCGGTGGCTGGGGGTGAGGATGCTCTCCGCCGAAGCCGCGGTGGACAGGCACCAGTCGACGAAGCAGCGCAGCGTGCGCTCGCGTCGGCCGGGGTTCTCCAGCTCTTCACCGAGGTGACGGGCGTGTGGTTGGACGAGGTCATGGAATCGATAGGTGCCCGGACCCGTCTCCTCCAGGAGATTCGCCTCCACGAGAGCGTGGACGGCGAGGTCGGCGGCGTGCCCGGTGTCCCGTGACCCCTGCCCGTCGTCCGCGAGGGCGGTCAGCAGCGAGAGGTCATGACGATCCGCGGGCAGCAGTCCCATCCGGCGGTACAGCGCACGGCTCTCGTCCGGGAGGATGTCGTACGACATGTCGAGCGCCGTACGCATCACGGCCTCCCCGTCGACGCGCAGCGTGGCGACGGCCCCCTGACCACGGGACAGGCTGTCGGCCAGGGCGGACACCGAACGGTGAGGTCTCAGCGCGAGCTGGGCGGAGGCCAGGGCCACTGCCAGGGGCAGGCGGCCGCACAGTCTGACCACTTCACGCGCAGCGGTCGGCTCCCGCGCCACACGTGTCCCGCCACCGACGGCGAGAAGCTCGACGGCCGAATCGGCGGGGAGCCCTTCCAGCCGGTGCACGGAAGCGCCGTCGATGCGCAGTCCGGTCAGTGTGCTTCTGCTGGTCACCACGGTGAGGCCGGTCGGCGTACCGAGCAGGAGCGGGCGTACCTGAGCGGCGGTGAATGCGCTGTCCAGGAGGACGGCCAGCCGCAGCCCCGAGGTCATCGAACGCCACAGCGCGCTCCGTTGCGCGATTCCGGCCGGCACCGAGGACGCGCCGAGCGCGACCAGGAAGGCTTCCAGGACGACGGCCGGGGAGACGGGCCCGCTTTCCTCGTCGGTGGCCTGTCCGCCCAGGTCGGCGTAGAACTGGCCATCGGTGAAGCTGCTGGCCTGCTCGTACAGCCACTGGGTGGCGAAGGTGGTCTTCCCGACGCCCGCGAGCCCGCTGACCACCAGGACCTGCGGTGCGTGCGTCGGCCGCTGGGCACGCAGAGCGTTCAGAGCCCGCCGGTCGGCCTCCCGGTCGGTGAACCGCGCGGTCACCGGGAGCAGTTGACGGGGCACGGGGAGACGGGGTGGG
>NZ_LIPP01000232.1 GCF_001418335.1 Streptomyces aurantiacus
CGTCACCGGGCGGAACGGCGGCACCCGCAGGCCGGGCAGCAGCTCGGCGGCGTCGCGGGCGCCGGTCGCCACCAGGACGGCCCGGCACCGCAGTTCACCGTGTTCGGCCGTCGCCACGGACGTGGTCGAGACGGAGGTGACCCGCACCCCGGTTCGGACCGTCCCCGGTGGCAGGGCGCCCGCGAGCAGCTCCGGCAGGGCGTCGGCACCGCCCTCGGGGACGCACAGCCGCCCGATGGCGAAGGCCCTCAGCGCGAGGTCGGCGCACCGGCTGGAGGTCGTCAGATCCGGATCGCAGAGCAGCGCGGCCAGGAGCGGGCGCAGAAAGCCCTCGACCGTACGGGCGGGCATGCCGCGTGCCGCGAGCGCCCGTCCGGCGGGCCGCTCCGGCCGGGCCAGCAGCCGCTCCACGGGGACCGTCGCGATCCGGCCGAGGGCCGCGGCCAGCCGGGCCTGGTCGAGTGCGCTGCCGAGCGGGGGAAACGCCCGCGACACGGGCTGGACGGTGGCCGCGGGTATCTGCCTGGTCCTTCGGGGAGGGCTCACGAAGGCGCGTGCCGCGTCGAGTGCGCCCCTTGCGCCCCCGGCGCTCGCGGGCTCACCCGCACGGTGCACGCGCCCCTCGGCGTGGACGAGGACGCCGGGGGCGAACGGGCGCAGGGCGAGCCCGTCCAGGCCCGCGGTCAGCCGCAGTTCGGGGTACGACGTGCACAGGAGCCGCCCGACGCGGTCGAGCCGGAACCCGTCGATCTTCTCGGTCGTCATACGGCCACCCACATGAGGGGCGGCCTCCAGGACGACGGTCGACACACCTGCGCTGTTCAGCCGATGGGCGGCCGAGAGTCCCGCGACCCCGGCCCCCACGATGACGACGTCCGCCTGACAAGCGGGCTCAAGCACGTGCCCCTCCTTGAGGTCGCGCGGCTGCTGGGGGCCTCATGCCCCCAACGGGCATCCGGAATACCCGAGTTCGGGACGAGGGTAGGGCCGTGGCAGGCCGGGGGAACTCGCGCATGAACAGGGCACGGTCGCACGCCGGTCGCATGGGGCGGCCGTCCCGTCACGCGGGTTCGTCGCGAGGGCTCGTCGCGCGGGCTCGCCGCCGGTCTATTACGGGTGCCGTCAGCCGTCAGCCGTCAGTCGACGCCACGCGTACGCCACGCCTATGCCCTCCCTACGCCTGAGCCGCCCGCATGGTCTCCTCGATACCGGGGAACGCGAAGGCGAAGCCCGACTCCAACAGTCGGGTGGGCAGCACGCGTTGGCTGCCCAGTACCTCCTGGGCCATCTCGCCGAGCACGGCCTTCAGTACGGGTGCGGGCACCGTGAAGAGTGTGGGCCGGTGCAGGACGCGTCCCATGGCGGCCGTGATCTCGCCGTTGGTGAGGGGTTCCGGAGCCGTCAGGTTGAAGGGCCCGGACAGGGACTCGGAATCGAGCAGATGCCGCAGCGCGGCCACGTGGTCGTGCAGCGCGATGTAGCTCCAGTACTGTCGCCCGTCGCCCATCCTCCCGCCGAGTCCCGCCTTGAACAGCGGGAAGAGCCGGGCTCCGGCGCCGCCCTTCGCGGCGATCACCAGTCCCGTGCGGGCGAAGACGGTCCGTACGCCCGCCTCCTGCGCCGGCGCCGCCGCCTCCTCCCACTCCACGCACACCGAGGGCAGGAACCCGTCCCCGGGGGGCGCGCTCTCGTCCACGGCCCGTTCGCCGGTGTCTCCGTAGAAGCCCATCGCGCTGCCGTTCAGGAAGACCCGCGGCGGGCGGTCGAGGGCGGCGACGGCCTCCGCGAGCGTGGCGGTGCCGAGGACCCGGCTGTCGCGGATCGTCCGCTTGTACGCGTCGGACCAGCGGTGGTCGGCGATCCCGGCGCCCGCCAGGTTCACCAGGGCGTCGCAGCCGGAGAGCCCCAGCGCGTCCACGGTCTGCCGCTCGGGGTCCCACTGGACCTCGTCGTCCGCCCGGGGCGTACGACGCACAAGGCGCACCACCTCGTGCCCGTCCGCGGTCAGCGAGCGCACCAGGGCCGTGCCGATGAGGCCGGACGCGCCGGCCACGACGATTCGCGAAGCTTCCATGGCTCCATCCTGCGGCAGGCTCCGCGGGAGCACCGCGCGGGGGAGGACCGCGGGGGGAGCACCGCGTGGGGCGAGCCCGCGTTCGAAGGCGGCTCCCGGTGCTCCGGCTCTAAAGTGACATCCATGCCAGAGCCGTACATACGCACCGCCATGCCCGACGACGAAGACGTGCTGGGCCGTCTCGACCGCGCGGTCTGGTCCACTCGGCACGCCGTCAGCCCCCGGGATCAGCCGCCGTACGAGCCGTTCTTCAACGAGCGCTTCGGGCCGCGCGACCACCTGGTCGCCGAGCTGGACGGGCGGGTCGTCGGCTATGTGCGGTTCGGATATCCCACCTCGCTCGCCTCCAACGCGCACGTGCGGCAGATCCTGGGCCTCGCCGTCGCCGAGGACGCCCGTGGCGTCGGTGTGGGCCGGGCACTGATCGGCGCGGTCGTCGCGGTGGCCCGCCGCCAGGGCGCGCGGCGGATCACCCTGCGCGTCCTCGGCCACAACACGCCCGCCCGCAGGCTGTACGAGGCGGCGGGCTTCGTCGTCGAGGGGGTCCAGCCGGGGGAGTTCCACCTGGACGGGGAGTACGTGGACGACGTCCTCATGGGACGCAGCCTCTGACGCGTCCCCTTCCGCTGACGCGTCACCTTCCGCCGGGACGTGGCAAGGACGTGCTCAGGACGAGATGAGGTCCCCCGTGTCCACCGCGGTCTCGGCCTTCGCCGCGCGCGTGGCGTCGTCCGCGACCTCGTCGGCGGTCAGTACGTATCCCGTCTCGGCGTCGCTCGTGGAGCGTGCGAAGACGACGCCGAAGACCTTGCCGTCGGTGGTGAGCAGCGGTCCGCCCGAGTTGCCGGGCCGGACCGTGGAGCGGATCGAGTAGATCTCGCGGGTGACGGTGCCGGAGCCGTAGATGTTCTGGCCCCGGGCGTTGATCTTGTTGGCGACCGTGGCCGCCTGGAGATCGAGGCCGCCGTCCTGCGGGTAGCCCGCGACCACGGCCGCGTCGCCGCGGGTCGCGCCGGTGTCGAAGGACAGCACGGGGGCCTTGAGCCCCGGCACGTCGAGCACGGCCACGTCCTTCTGCGGGTCGAAGAGGACGACCTTCGCCTCGTACGCCTGTCCCGTACCGCCCACGCGCACCGTCGGATCGTCGATGCCCGCCACCACGTGGGCGTTGGTCATGACCCGCTCGGCCGCGTACACGAACCCGCTGCCCTCGCGGCCCTGGGTGCCGGCGGCGCCCTCGACCTTCACCGTGGAGCGCTGCGCCGCCCGCGTGGCGGCCGAGGTGACGCTGTCCCCGGAGGGCTTGGCGACACTGGTCGCCGGCTCGTTCTCGAAGGGGTTGAAGACCTGGGGGAAGCCGGCCTCCGTGAGCGCCGAGGTGGCCCGGGAGAACCAGGCCGG
This sequence comes from Streptomyces aurantiacus, assembly GCF_001418335.1. Taxonomy (GTDB): domain Bacteria; phylum Actinomycetota; class Actinomycetes; order Streptomycetales; family Streptomycetaceae; genus Streptomyces; species Streptomyces aurantiacus. The sequence goes on from NZ_LIPP01000232.1 coordinate 3,476, forward strand.
GGTCGTCTCGGGCATCGCGTCGTGCACCACGCCGAGCAGCGCCGAGTCACGGATCGACGAGGTGACGACGGGCGAGGCGGACGCGCCGAGGACGCTCGCGGCCACCCACGCCACGAGCAGCACGGAGACCGTGTTCGCCGCGGCGCCGCCCACTCCGTCGACCACACGCAGGGAGCCCTGGTCCAGCTCGCGGCGCAGCTTCAGCCCCAGCCGCCCCGCCAGCTCGTGGCCCACCGCGGCGGGCAGCAGCACCGTGAGCACCGCCGTGACCGTGGCGGCCGTGGTCCCCGCCTCCACCAGGTCCATCACCCAGGGCAGCACCCATACGCCGATGACGGCACCGCCCACGAAGCCGGCCAGCGAGACACAGCCCGCGACCAGGCCGCGCCGGTAGCCGGACGCCGCGTAGCCGAGGACGACCAGCAACAGCAGGATGTCGAGGAGATCCACGGAGCTCCCTTTCTCTCGGGCCCTTCAGTACGTGCCCGGCGGGCCCAGTGATCAGGTACGCGCGTGCAGCAGGCCGGTCGGCACACGCGCGTGGACCTGTAGAAACGTCCCGGACCGGGGCGTTGGTTCCACCGGGTGGCACACCACACATCGCGGGCGCCGTGAGTGTCCCGGAGAGTGGGTCGCATGTGCGCCCACCGGACCCCGCCCCCACGACCCGTCCGGGGCGTGCGGAGCCGGACACCGGGGGCGCGCACGCCGTTCACGGCTCGTATACCCCGCTCCGCGCTCATGGTGCTCGCCTGCGTCCCCGGCCTCGCGGCCGTCGCCGTGCTGGTGCTCTGCGCCGTGGGGGTCGACCGGACCCCGGGCGGTGGTGAGCGCCCCGTCTCGGGCCGTGCCGCCGGTGGGTACGAGGCCCCGAAGCCCGCCATCGTCCCGAGGGAACGCTGGCTGGGCGACGCCGCCTCCACCCAGCCGCCCACCCGGTACGCCGACCGGGTGTCCGCCGTCTTCGTGCACCACACCGACTCGCCGAACGGCTACGACTGCGCCGACGCCCCGCGCATCATCCAGTCCCTCTACACGGGCCAGGCCGGAGGCCGGCACTGGGACGACATCGGCTACAACTTCGTCGTCGACCGCTGCGGCACCGTCTACGAGGGCCGCGCGGGCGGCACCGACCGAGCCGTCGTCGGCGCCCACACCCAGGGCTTCAACGTGGGCACGACGGGCGTCGCCGCGCTGGGCACCTTCACCGCGGGCGTGCCGGTCCCCAAGGTGATGACCGACGCCATCGCGGCCGTCGCCGCCTGGAAACTGGGGCTCACGGGCATCGACCCGCGCGCCCCCGTGCGGCTCGTCTCCACCAACAGCCTGAGCAGGTACCGGGCGGGCACCCGCGGCACCTTCACCGCCGTGTCGGGCCACGCCGACGGCTACTGGACCGCGTGTCCGGGCGCCGCCCTGATGGCCGGGCTCCCCGAGATCAGACAGCACGCGGCCCGTCTGCAGGGCCGCCGCTGAAGGGCCGTCGTTGAAGGGCCGCCGCTGAAGGGCGTGCGCGGCCCGGTCGGTCCGCGGCCCGGTCAGTCCGCGAACCGGTCCCACAGCCGCGGGAAACGTTCCGCCAGCAGCGACTGGTTCTCCAGGTCGAGCGAGCTGCCCAGCGGCTCGGGCGGCGCCGCCGGGATACCCAGGTCGGGGGCGACCGTGCCGGTGAGCTGCTCGTACGCCTCGTCCGCCGCGTAACCCAGTTCCTCGCCGTCCCCGTCCGCCTCGTCGTCGAAATCCGCGAGGAGCTCGGCCAGTTCGTCGGGGTCGTGCACGGCACCCTCGTACACCTCGCGGCCCTGGCCGACCAGCCAGCAGCGGAAGAAGTCGAAGGCGTCGTCGCCGGCCCCGTCGAGCAGGATCCAGGCGGCGCCCCACAGGTCCCAGGTGTACGCGCGGTTGTAGCGGGCCTCGAAGTGACGGGCGAAGTCGAGGACCATCTCGGGGTCCAGCCGGATCAGCCGCTCGACGAGCAGGTCGGCCTGCTCCTCGGGGTCGCCCTCGGCGGCCTCGCGGGTCGCGTCCACCAGCTCCCAGAACTCCGTCTCGTCCATCACGGGACAAGCATCGGTCCTGCACCCGGCCCGCGCACCCGGGGACAGGCGGATCGTTATGCGCGCACATGCCCGCGGAAAGCCCGACAGCGGATGTCGGCATTCGGCGGGATGCTCGGCGTATGGAGAGAGCAGAGACAACAGAAACAACAGAGACAGCAAAGAGAGCGAAGAGAGCAGTACAGGGGACTGCGGGGACGCTCGGCGGACGGATCGCCCTGGTCGCGGGCGCCACCCGGGGCGCCGGGCGGGCCATGGCGGTGGAGCTGGGACGCGCGGGAGCCACGGTGTACGTGACGGGACGCACGACCCGCGAACACGTCAGCGAGGTCGGCCGGAGCACCGAGACGATCGAGGAGACGGCCGAACTGGTCGACGCGGCGGCGGGTGTGGCCGGCCGGGGGATCGCCGTACCGACGGACCACCTCGAACCGGCACAGGTGCGCGCGCTCGTCGCCCGTATCGACCGTGAACAGGGCCGCCTCGACCTCCTCGTCAACGACCTCTGGGGCGGCGACGTCCACCTCGACTTCACCACGGAGAAGCAGCCCGACCTGTGGGAGATGGACCTCGACAAGGGGCTGCGGATCATGCGCCTGGGCATCGAGTCCCACCTCGTCACCAGCCACTGCGTGCTGCCGCTCCTCGTCCGCAACCCCGGCGGACTGCTCGTCGAGGTCACCGACGGCACCGAGGAGTACAACCGGCGCTACCGCAAGCCGCTGTTCTACGACCTCGCCAAGGCGGCCCCGATCCGGATGGCGTACGACCTCGGGGAGGAGCTGAAGGAGCACGGCTGTACGGCGGTCTGCGTCACCCCGGGCTGGCTGCGCTCCGAGGCCATGCTGGACACCGCGTTCCACGTCACCGAGGAGAACTGGCGGGACGCCTGCGAGCACGTACCGCACTTCGCGATCTCCGAGACGCCCACGTACGTCGGGCGGGCCCTGGTCGCACTCGCCGCCGACCCCGACGTGGCCCGCTGGAACGGGCGGTCGCTGTCCAGCGGCGGCCTGGCCCAGGAGTACGGCTTCACGGACGTCGACGGCTCGGCGCCCGACGCGTGGCGCTATCTGACGGAGGTGGAGGCGCAGGGCAAGCCGGCGGACGTGACCGGTTACCGGTAGTCCCGGTAGTCCCGGCAGCCCTCGGCCGGCTTCCTCGGTCAGCCCTCGGTGTCGTAATAGGCCGCTGTCCTGGCGGCCGCATCGGAGAAACGTTTCCTCAGTTCGGCCGGTTCCAGCACCTCCGCCTCGGGGCCCAGCGAGAGGAACTGGCCGTACGCGACGTCGTACGACTCGACCGGCAGCGTGAGCGTGACCCGGCCCTCGGCGTCGGGCGGGCCAGCCTCGGCCAGCGCCTCCCGCGCCGACAGCGGGTCGACGGTGTGCGGCAGCCACCGCGCGCCCGCCTCGGTGAGCCGCACCACGACCGTCGCCCGCAGCAGCGAACGCGCGAACCCCGCGGCCTGCTCCGCCCAGAAACCCGGCAGGTCGAACGTCTCGTCGCGGCCGAAGCGCTCACTGCCGGGATCGACCGACGTGAACCGGTCGATGCGGTAGACCCGGAAGGCGCCGGGCTCGGTCACCCGGGCGCACACGTACCAGACACCCGCCTTGAGGACGAGCCCGTACGGCTCCAGCTCACGCTCGACGTCGTCGGTCTTCTGGTCCGCCTTCTCGCCCGTCCTCTCGCCCGCCTTCTCACGCCGGTAGCGCGCGGTGATCCGGCGGTCGTCCCAGACCGCCTCCGCGATCGCCGGCAGCAGCTCGGGGGTCCCCGGCTCGGCGAACCACGCGGGGGCGTCCAGATGGAAGCGCTGTGCCGCGGTGCGGGAGGCGTCCTTGAGGGAGGGCACCAGCGCGGCGGACACCTTCAGCCGGGCGGCCGAGGCGGCGTCGTCCAGGCCCATGTCGCGCAGCGCGCCCGGTACGCCGGAGAGGAACAGGGCCTCGGCCTCGGTGCGGGCGAGTCCCGTCAGGCGCGTACGGTAGCCGCCGACCAGCCGGTATCCACCGGTGCGGCCGCGGTCCGCGTACACCGGGACGCCGGCCTCGGAGAGCGCCTGCGCGTCCCGCGTGATCGTCCGCTCGGAGACCTCCAGTTCCCGCGCCAACTCGGCGGCCGTCATGGAGGACCGGGCCTGCAGAAGCAGCACCATCTTGATGAGGCGGGCAGCACGCATACGCCCCATGATGCCGGTGGCTCCGCCGGTTCAGCAGGCGGGGGTACGGGTGCGTGGTGGGGTGCGGCACCGTCGTGGCTGGTCGCGCAGTTCCCCGCGCCCCTGAAAGGCGGGGGTGGGTGGTACGTGGTTGGCTGCGACGCCGTCGTGGTTGCTCGCGCAGTTCCCCGCGCCCCTGAAGACAAAAGCCGGGGCGCAGCCCCGCTTGCAGGGGCGCGGGGAACTGCGCGACCAGCCCCCACCCTCCGCAGGCTGCGAACCGGCCTCGGGGGGCCTGGGGCGCAGCCCCAGCTTCGGGAAGGGGCGGGGTCGGGGAGAACTACAGGCCGTACCTCTCCCGTGCTTCCTTCACCGCTGTCGCCTTCACGTCCCCGCGTCGCGCGAGCTGCGCCAGCGCCGCCACGACGATCGACTGCGCGTCGACGCCGAAGTGCCGGCGCGCCGCCGCGCGGGTGTCGGACAGGCCGAACCCGTCCGTGCCGAGCGACGAGTAGTCCTGCTCGACCCACTGCGCGATCTGGTCGGGCGCCTGCCGCATGTAGTCGGAGACCGCGAGGACGGGCCCCTCGGCGCCGTGCAGCGCCTGCCGCACGTACGGCACCCGGTCCTCGCCGCGCAGCAGCGCCGCGTCGGCCTCCAGCGCGTCGCGCCGCAGCTCCGTCCAGGACGTGGCGGACCAGACGTCCGCGGCCACCCCCCACTCCTCGGCGAGCAGCTTCTGCGCCTCCAGGGCCCAGTGGATCGCCGTGCCGGAGCCGAGGAGCTGGATGCGCGCGGCGTTGGCGACGGGCGAAAGGCCCGCCGACTCCGCCGTGTTGAAGCGGTAGAGGCCCTTGACGATGCCCTCGTCGATGCCGAGGCCCGACGGCTTCGCGGGCTGCGGGATCGGCTCGTTGTAGACGGTGAGGTAGTAGAAGACGTTCTGGTCCTCGCCCGGAGCCGCCTCGCCGTACATCCGGCGCAGACCGTCCTTGACGATTGTTGCGACCTCGTACGCGAACGCCGGGTCGTACGACAGCGCGGCCGGGTTCGTCGCCGCGATGACCGGCGAGTGGCCGTCCGCGTGCTGCAGGCCCTCGCCCGTCAGCGTCGTACGGCCGGCCGTGGCGCCGACCAGGAAGCCGCGGCCCAGCTGGTCACCGAGCTGCCACATCTGGTCGGCCGTGCGCTGCCAGCCGAACATCGAGTAGAAGATGTAGAACGGGATCATCACTTCGCCGTGCGTGGCGTACGCGGTGGAGGCGGCGATGAAGTCCGCCATCGAACCGGCCTCGGTGATCCCCTCGTTGAGGATCTGGCCGTCCTTGGCCTCCTTGTAGTACATCAGCTGGTCACGGTCGACCGGCTCGTACGTCTGTCCCTTGGGGGAGTAGATCCCCAGGGACGGGAAGAGGCTCTCCATGCCGAAGGTGCGCGCCTCGTCCGGGACGATCGGCACCCAGCGCTTCCCGGACGTCTTGTCCCGGACCAGGTCCTTGACCAGGCGTACGAAGGCCATGGTCGTCGCGACGTTCTGCGTGCCGGAGCCCTTGTCGAAGGCGGTGAACGCCTTGTCGGCGGGGGCGGGCAGGGGCGCGAGCGGGTGCGTGCGGCGGGCCGGGGCCGGGCCGCCGAGGGCCGCGCGGCGCTCCTGGAGGTAACGGACCTCCGGCGAGTCGGCGCCCGGGTGGCCGTACGGTACGACGCCGTCGACGAAGTCACTGTCCTTGATGGGCAGTTCCAGCAGGTCACGCATCTGCTTGAACTCGTCCGTCGACAGCTTCTTCATCTGGTGGTTGGCGTTCTTCGACGCGAAGCCCGCGCCGAGGGTGTGGCCCTTGACCGTCTGGGCCAGGATGACCGTCGGAGCGCCCTTGTGCTCGACGGCGGCCTTGTACGCGGCGTACACCTTGCGCGCCTCGTGACCACCGCGGGAGAGGTGGAAACACTCCAGGATCTTGTCGTCGCTCAGCAGCTTCGCCAGCTCGACGAGCGCGGGGTCGGCGCCGAAGAAGTCCTGGCGGATGTAGGCGGCGTCGCGGGTCTGGTACGTCTGCACCTGCGCGTCCGGGACCTCCCGGAGGCGGCGGACCAGGGCGCCGGTGGTGTCGAGCCGGAACAGCTCGTCCCAGGCGTTGCCCCACAGCGACTTGATGACGTTCCAGCCGGCGCCGCGGAACTGTGCCTCCAGCTCCTGCACGATCTTGAAGTTCGCGCGGACCGGACCGTCGAGGCGCTGCAGGTTGCAGTTGATGACGAAGGTCAGGTTGTCGAGGCCCTCACGGGAGGCGAGTCCCAGGGCCGCCGTCGACTCGGGCTCGTCCATCTCGCCGTCACCGAGGAACGCCCACACGTGGGACGCCGAGACGTCCTTGACGCCGCGGTTGGTGAGATAGCGGTTGAAGCGCGCCTGGTAGATCGCGGAGAGCGGGCCGAGGCCCATCGACACCGTCGGGAACTCCCACAGCCAGGGCAGCCGGCGCGGGTGCGGATACGACGGAAGGCCGTTGCCGCCCGCCTCCTGGCGGAAGTTGTCGAGCTGCGCCTCGTCGAGGCGGCCGTCGAGGAAGGCGCGGGCGTAGATGCCGGGGGAGGCGTGGCCCTGGAGGTAGAGCTGGTCGCCGGAGCCGGGGGACTCCTTGGATTCCTTGCCCTTGAAGAAGTGGTTGAAGCCGGTCTCGTAGAGCCAGGCCGCGGAGGCGAAGGTGGCGATGTGGCCGCCGACGCCGTGCTTCGCGCCGCGGGTCACCATCGCGGCCGCGTTCCAGCGGTTCCAGCCGGCGATCCGCTGCTCCAGCGCCTCGTCGCCGTCCACGGTGGGCTCGGCGGCGGTCGGGATGGTGTTGACGTAGTCGGTCTCAAGCAGCTTGGGCAGCGCGAGTCCGTTGCCCTCGGCGCGCTCCAGGGTGCGGCGCATGAGATACGCGGCACGGTGCGGCCCGGCTGCCTGGGTGACGGCGTCCAGGGAGGCCTGCCATTCGGCGGTCTCCTCGGGGTCACGGTCCGGGAGCTGGTCGAGCTCGCTCGGCTGGACTGCGGTGGGGTCGGTCATTGCGCCGCCTTCCGGATGACGGAGGGGGTTCCCTCGTCGGCAAGGGGATTCTCGGGGGGTGCCCTTGGTCTTTGGCAGGACAGGGCGGCGGGCTCTGGTGGGAGCCCGACAAGACTGTAACTCGTTGATCGATGATCGATCAAAGGGTTGACAGGCAAAACCTCTTGATCACGACAAAGTAGGCACGGGGTGCCACGGGGTGTCTCGGCTCCAGGCACGGCGTGCCGCGTTTTCGCAGGTGAGGGGCGGGCCTACGCGGGTTCGCTGCCCGTTCTCGGGGCGCAGCCCAGCACGTGCGACTTCACCAGTTCCGCGATGAGCGGGTCCCGGCGCCGGAACGCCTCCACCAGGGCCTCGTGCTCCTCCGCGTACGACTGCTGGACCGTGCCCAGCCAGCGGATCGACAGGGCCGTGAAGACCTCGATGCCCAGGCCCTCCCAGGTGTGCAGCAGTACGGAGTTGCCCGCGGCGCGGACCAGTTCGCGGTGGAAGGCCACGGTGTGCCGGACCTGGCCGGTGCCGTCGGCCCTGCGGTCGGCCTCGTACAGGGCGGTGACGTGCGGCTCCAGGGCCGAGCAGTCGGCGGCGAGCCGTTCGGCGGCCAGCTCGGCCGCGATGGCCTCCAGGCCGGCCCGGACGGGGTAGCTCTCCTCCAGGTCGGCCGCGGTCAGGTTCCGTACGCGTACGCCCTTGTTGGGGGCCGACTCGATGAGCCGCAGGGACTCCAGCTCGCGCAGGGCCTCCCGTACGGGTGTCTGGCTGACCTCCAGCTCCGTGGCGATCCGCCGCTCCACGATCCGCTCGCCCGGCTTCCAGCGCCCGCTGACGATCCCCTCCACGATGTGCTCGCGGATCTGCTCGCGGAGCGAGTGGACGACGGGCGCGGTCATTGGGGCTCCTTCGGCGTGGGACCACGGGGCGTTGACTTCTAGACAATAAGGCCGGGAGTCGCTCCGGGAAGGGTGCGTGGGGGCGCTTTGACGCAGGTGAGACGAGCCGCACACGCGGCTCCGCCGGTCGGCAGGCGGGGTGGGTGCGTGGTGGGGTGCGGGTGCGTCGTGGCTGGTCGCGCAGTTCCCCGCGCCCCTCAAAAGCGGGGCTGCGCCCCGGCTTTTGTCGTTGGGGGCGCGGGGAACTGCGCGACCAGCCCCCACCGGCCCGCAGGTGGCATCCGAGGCGGCTGGCGGCGGTCGCAAAGGTGCCCCCGCCCGGAGAACCGGGCGGGGGCACCTCGTCGTGCGATGCGGCGGAGCCTACAGGCCGAGCTCGATCTCGAACTCGCCCGCCTCCAGGATCGCCTTGACCGCCGTCAGGTAGCGCGCCGCGTCCGCGCCGTCCACCAGGCGGTGGTCGTAGGACAGCGTCAGGAACGTCATGTCACGGACGCCGATGACCGTACCCTCGTCCGTCTCGATGACGGCCGGACGCTTGACCGTGGCGCCGATGCCCAGGATCGCGACCTGGTTCGGCGGCACGATGATCGTGTCGAAGAGCGCGCCGCGCGAGCCGGTGTTGGAGATGGTGAAGGTCGCGCCGGACAGCTCGTCCGGGGTGATCTTGTTCGCCCGGACCTTGCCCGCCAGCTCGGCGGTGGCCTTGGCGATACCGGCGATGTTGAGGTCGCCCGCGTGCTTGATGACCGGGGTCATCAGGCCCTTCTCGGAGTCCACCGCGATACCGATGCTCTCGGTGTCGAAGTAGGTGATCGTGCCCTCGTCGACGTTGATCCGGGCGTTGACGGCCGGGTGGGCCTTCAGCGCCTGGGCCGCCGCCTTCACGAAGAACGGCATCGGCGAGAGCTTGACGCCCTCGCGGGCCGCGAAGGAGTCCTTCGCCTTCCCGCGGAGCTTCATCAGCCGGGTGACGTCGACCTCGACGACCGAGGACAGCTGGGCCTGCTCGTGCAGGGCCTTCACCATGTTGTCGCCGATGACCTTGCGGATGCGGGGCATCTTGACGGTCTGGCCGCGGAGGGGAGAGGCCTCCAGCGTCGGCGTCTTCCGGGCGGCGGCAGCCGGAGCCGCGGCGGCCGGAGCCGGTGCGGCAGCGGCGGCCTTCGCGGCCTCGGCGGCGGCGAGGACGTCCTGCTTGCGGATACGGCCGCCGACGCCGGTGCCCTTGACGGTGGCCAGGTCGACGCTGTTCTCGGCGGCGAGCTTGCGCACCAGCGGCGTCACGTACGCGCCGTCGTCACCGGAGGTCGCGACAGGAGCCGCGGCAGCCGGTGCGGCAGCCGGTGCGGCGGGCGCTGCCGGGGCGACGGGAGCCGGAGCCGGTACCGGCGCGGCCGGAACCGGGTCGGGGGCCGGAGTCGTCTGCTGCTGCGGGGCGGGAGCCGTGGGCGCCTGCGGAGCCGGAGCGGCAGCGGGAGCAGCAGGCGCGGCCGGGGCCGCGGGAGCTGCCGGAGCCGGAGCCGGTGCCGGAGCCGGGGCAGCGGCGGCGGGCGCCGGAGCCGGGGCGGCCGGAGCGGGCGCCGCGGCCGGAGCCGCACCTGCCGCGCCGATGACGGCAAGCTTCGCGCCGACCTCGGCGGTCTCGTCCTCGCCGACCACGATTTCGAGCAGCACACCGGAGACGGGCGCCGGGATCTCGGTGTCGACCTTGTCCGTGGAGACCTCAAGGAGCGGCTCGTCCTCCGCGACCTCCTCGCCGATCTCCTTGAGCCACCGGGTGACGGTGCCCTCGGTGACGGACTCGCCGAGCGCGGGCAGGACGACGTCCGTGCCCTCGGCGCTGCCGCCGCCGGAGGCGGCCTCGGCGGTCGGGGCCGGCGCCGGAGCGGCGGCATCGGTGGACGGGGTGGTCTGCGGCGCCGGCTCGGGAGCGGCAGCCGGGGCCGCAGACCACCCCGTCCAC
>NZ_LIPP01000233.1 GCF_001418335.1 Streptomyces aurantiacus
CCGGGCGGGGCTTGGGGGCAGGCACCGGGTCCGGTTCCGGGAAGGGCTGCGGTTGGTCGGGGCCCGGGCCGGGCGTGGGGCCCGGCCGCACGGGGTCGGGGAACGGGTGCGTCATCATGTCCTCCAGCCAGAGGGAACGTCGGCTCTGGACTTCTCCCACACGTACCCGTGCCCCGCGCACCCACTCACCCCCTCGCGGGACGAACGGGCGACCAGTTGGTCCTACGTTCCGTCAGAAGCGGTCGGGGTGTGCGCTGAGCCAGTCCTTCGCCGCGCTCAGCAGCGCAGCGTCCGCCACCGGCGCCTCATCGGGGTGCCGCTCGGCCCACTTCACGACGTACGGGCAGAGCGGAGCGACCCGCGCTCCCTCGCGGGCGGCGATGGCGTACAGCTCGCGGGCGAGGGAGCCCGCGATGCCCTTGCCCTCATGGGCGGGCTCGACGACGGTGTGGACCGGGACGAGGGCGCGGGCGGGGCTTTCGAGGACGAAGTACTCGATGCGGCCCGTCACTTCGTCACCGGAGTACGCCTCAAGGCGGCCGGCCGCCCGGTCGTCACGGATCGTGATCTCGGTCATGGGCTCTCCTCCATGGACTCTCCTCGTGGGTGAGGTGAGGGTCAGGCCGACACGGCCTGCGGGCTGCGCGCCTGGTCCGAGCCTGGAACCGGTTCGGACGGGTCCGTACCGAGCGCCACGATGCGGTTGTCGCCGTCCACGTGCACGACCCTGGGCCGCAGCGCACGGGCCTCGGCGTCGGAGACCTGAGCGTAACTGATGATGATCACCAGATCGCCGGGGTGCACGAGGTGGGCGGCAGCACCGTTGATGCCGATGACGCCCGACCCGCGCTCGCCCTCGATGACGTACGTCTCCAGGCGGGCGCCGTTCGTGATGTCGACGATGTGGACCAGCTCGCCGGGCAGCAGATCGGCGGCGTCGAGAAGGTCGGCGTCGATGGTCACCGAGCCGACGTAGTGCAGGTCGGCCTGGGTCACGGTGGCACGGTGGATCTTGGACTTGAACATGGTTCGCAGCACTTCAGACTCCCAGAAGACGGCTCCCTGCCAGTTTTCTGCAGGTCAGGGGCACGATTCAGTGTACATCCATGCACATCGACATGTCTGCATCCGAGAGCACGTACGGAAGACTGTCCCGGTCTGATACTGATTGGACGCCGACTTGTCTGATGGGTCATCAGGCAAGAGGATGGGTGCAGTTACCGGTACTGCACCCCTGGCGGCCCGCAGGAAAGAGTCGGGGGCATGCCAGGTGGCGCACCCCGCCGGTCGGGCCACGCCCGCCGCGGGACGCCCCTCACCGGACGGGCACCGCGCGGCAGGTCAGTGTCGCCCGAGCGTCCGGCTCGCCCCGGCGATCACCGCCGTCGCCAGCAGCCACCCCGCGAACATCAGGGTGACCGCCACGGCCCGGTCCGCCCCGGCGGGGTCCCACGCCGCGCGCTGGCCGAGCCCGGCGAAGGGGACCACCAGGTCGAGGGCGTAGAGGACGGCGTCCCACTCTCGCGCCCCGCGCCTGACCGGCGTCTGTTCGTGCGTGGCGAACCAGAGCGAGCCGGCCCCCACCAGGGCGACGAGCCAGCCGAAGGCCCGTCCGGGGGCGTACCCGTAGCCGAACAACACGTCCTGGAGGGCGCCCCACATCCGGCCGGGGAGGCGCTCCGAGACGCGTATCCGGCGTTCCCGGGCCAGTCGCACCAGACGGGCCGACCTCTCCTCCCCGGCCCGCTGGTAGGACTGGGCGAGCTGCTCGAAGGAGCCGGCGGTCGCCCCCGTGTCCCGGGCCAGCCACCGCAGGCGTTCCCTGACGCCCACAGGTTCGGTGGCGGCGATCCGGTCGTATCCGAACCCTTCGACGTCCAGGGCTCCGGCGGCGGGCCAGCTGCCGGGCGCGTCCACACAGGACCCCACGCGGGCGTCCCGCAGCCCGACGCCGCCCGCGGGCGGTGCGCGGAAGTCGATCCGCAGCCGTGCGGTGCGCAGCCGGGTCAGGACGGCGACCCCCGACGGCGCGGTCAGCAGCGCGTCATGGAAGGTGACGATCCCGGCGACCTCGGCGCCGCGCAGCCGGACGGGCCCCGGGCAGACGAACCCCCAGTCGGCGTAGAAGCCGCCGTCGCACCGCAGGTTCGTGGCGTCCACCGCGCCAACGCGGGCGCCGTCGAGGAGCACAGAGTGGCCGACCCGCGCGTCCCGCAGGTACAGGGCGCCCGGTGTCCGCACCGCGCGCGCCCGCAGGGAGCCGCCGACGGTGAGGCGCGGCGCGAACAGGGTCCACGGACCGGGACCGCCGAGCACGGCATCCTCCAGGACGACATCGCCCTCCACCCGGGCGGCGACCAGCCGTACGGGCGCCTCGCCCTCCTGGTCGCGCACCCGACGGACGGCTTCGACGCGGTCGCCGGAGCTGGTACCGGGGTCGGACAGGGGCACCACGGCGGAAGGCGGAAATGCGGTGCGCACCCCTCGCAGGACCAGGTCCCCGTCCACCCGAATACCGTCGGCGACCAGCGCGGCGAGGCGGCTGCCGGTGAGGTCGAGGGAGTCGAGGACGGCTCCGTCCAGGCGCAGTCCGCCGTCGAAGACGCAGTCCACCAGCTCCAGGTGGGCCGCCAACCGGGCGTGCGTCAGGTCGACGGGTCCGGTGCAGCGGGCGCCCTCGACACGCACCCGGTCCTGCCGTGCCGCCGCGCGGCGCAGATACCCGGCGAGCCGGTCACCGTCCACCGGACGCCCCCGAGCGACGTCCCTGAGTAGGCGCCGCCCACCGCCGGATGCGGATGCCATGCCGTCTCCGTCCGACAGCAGTACGGAAGTTGCTGTGGTGGGGCGATGATGACAGGAGTACGGAAAGTGGGGAAGAGAGGGCGATATTCCGCCGATGTGGGTGGGCACAACCTGACACACGCGTGTCGTCCACGTCGAGGGAGGTCTTGGCCATGGCCGGACTCCGCTTTCCGCCCCTGCTGACCTCTGCCACCTGGGAGAGCGTGCTGCAACCCCGGCGTGCTCCGCTCGCAGCCGACGGCCGCTGGACCGCCCGCACCCTGGAGCAGGGGCTGCATCTGGACTTCGCACGCGTGGAGTTCGTGGACCTGGCGGCGCTCGCCCGGGCTCTGTTGCTGGTCGACGCGGCGGTCCGGGACGGGGTGCTGGTGCAGGTGACCCTTCCGACTGCGGAGCTGCCGGACGCGGGTGGGGAGCGACCGGCCGCGGAGCCCGGCGAGGAGACCCGGCGCCGGCTGATCCGGCAGGCACGCTCCCGGGGGGACACCCGGGCCTTCATGCGCCAGGTCGGCTTCCTGGGCAGCCTGCGTGCCACGCACTGGCCCGAGGGTTCGGTCGAGGTCTTGGACGCCGCCGTGGAACAGGTGGAGGAGACTGCGGGCGGGGAGCCCGCCGCCCGTGACGAGGCCCCGTACGTGCGGCGGCGGATCCTGCCGTTCGAGTGGCTGGCACCGCTGGAGGGGCCCGATCTGCGGGCCTCCTCCGAGTTCCGGACGATTGTGGCGCGCCTGCGCGACCTGGGGCTCTCGCCGCCCGACGCGGACGCGCTGAGCCAAACGGTGCTGGTCGAGCTGCTGGAGAACGTGGCCGAGCACGGCGCCGCGCAGCCGGCCGGAGCGCCGCCACGGCCGCTGGTCGGTGCGGTGCTCATGGATCCGCTTACTTACGGCCGCCGGCATCAGGACATGTCCCTGGGCTCCCCGGAGCTGGCCGAACTGGCGACGCGGACCCGCAGCCAGGTGCTCCGACTCCTCGTCGGGGACTCGGGCAGCGGCCTGGTGACGCGGCTGGACCCGGTGCAGGCCCGGCTCGGTGTGCCGTCCGGGGTCGAGCCGCCCGACGGGCGCCGGCCGACCGAGGCGGAGGACACGGTCTTCTACGCGTTCGAGCACGGCCCCCACCGGCCGCGGGGCACCGCACGCGAGGCTCCGCGGCCGGGGCAGAACGGGCTGTGGCGGGTCAAGCACCTGGTCAGGAGTTACGGGGGCAGTGTCGTCGTGCGGACCGCGGACACGCTGACCGGCTGGGTGTACTCGGAGGCGGACGGCCGTGCGGTCGTCACCGACGACTCCCTCAGCCGGGCGCCGGGCACGCTGCACGAGGTGCAGGTGCTCACCGACCCCAAGGCGCAGCGCACAGCGGTGTCCTGGGTGGAGCGGCCGGAGGTGACGCCGAGTCCGCGGCTGCGCTGGGTGCGGTGTGTCGTGGACCCGGTCGGCGGTCTGGACGAGGCCGACCGCACCCGGCTGACGGAGGCGGCGCGGGAGACGGCCCGTGATCCGCGGCTGGGCGGCGTGGTGCTGTCGATGACGCTGCGGGACACCAATTACCTGACCCGGTCGGGTCTCCAGGACGCGCTGCGGACGGCGCTGCAGGTCGCCAGTGACCTGGCCGACCTCACGGCGCTCGCTGTCCTCTTCCCCGACGCCGATCCGAAGGTGCTGGACCTCAGTGTCAGCGGGCTGCACGCCGAACAGGGCGGCGGTGCGGTGCCGTTACCCGGGCCGGTGCTGGTGCACGGCTGCTACGGCCCGCCGATCTGGTACGGGGGTTCCCCGGCCGTGCGGGCGGTGCTCGGCGAGCTGAGCCGGGCGGGCGGCGTGCTGCCGGAGGAGGCGGCGATGCGGTGCTGGGAGGAGGCGGGCGGTGAGGCGGGCGACGGCCTGTGGCGCGCCCTGGAGCGGTATTCGCGGCTGTTCGACGTCTCCGGCGGCAAAGTGTCGCTGGCGCTGACGCCGCCCAGTGTGCTGCGCACCCTCGACGAGAAGACCCGCCAGGAACTGGCCCGGGTCATCGAGAACAGTTCGCCCCGGGCCGGTGTGTCCAGCGGGCTGTTCCGCACCCCGGGGCTGCGGCTCACGCGGCGCTGGGTCGACTCGGCGTTGTTGCTGGGGGCGACGACGGGGGTGTCGACGGCCGCGTACGTACTGGCCCGGAAGGTGGAGACGGCTCTGACCGGCCGGGTCACGGGCGGTGCGGCTCCGACCATGGTGGCGCATGTCTCGGCGGCGCCGCTGCCGCTGGCGGCCCGGCTGAGCGAATGCCTGGCTCTCGGGGGACGGCACCACGCGATGCCGGGGGAACTGGACCTGGAGGGTCTCCATAGGAGCGAACGGGTACAGGCCGGGGAACGGGTCGTGCTGGTCACGGATCTGCTGTCGACAGAGAACACCGCCCGGCGGGCCGCCGCCGCCATCGTCGGCGCGGGCGCCGAACCGGCCGCGATCGCCTGTGTGGTGGACGCGCGGCAGGAGCACCGGGACATCCAGCTGCTGAACCGCAGCATCCCGGTGGTCTCGCTGACCGAGGTCGACATCGGCAGTCCCCTCCCTGCGGCCGATGTGGCGAGCGCCGGGGTGGTGGACATCGACCCGATCCTGCGGCACCCGGTGGTGCCCACTCCCCAGGAGCCGCCGCGGGTGCCGGAGATCGACTTCCTGCGGCTGTGCGCGGGCGCCCCCGACACACTGTCTCTCGGGCACCTGGCGGGACCCCGTTCCCACTCCAGCGCGTTGCTGTACCTGGACCGCGCGCTCAGGCACCCGGAGACCGGCGGCCGGATCACCGACATCGTGCTGGACGTGCTGCGAGAGGCGCTGGAGACGGTCCAGGACGCCTCGGCACCGGGCGAAGGGCACCCGTTGCAACTCTGGTTCGCGGGACAGCCCGACGACGCCTACGACAGCCGTCTGCCCCAGGCGGTGCACCAGCGGCTGGGTGAACTGGGCCGTACCGTGCACCCGTTGGTCACCGTGCCACGGGGCGTGGCCCGCAACCAGTGGATCTACCCGACGGCGGTGCCGCACACGGCGCGGGGCCGGACGGTGATCGTGCTGGAGGGCCGGGCGTCCACCGGAACGACGCTGCGCCAGATGGTGCGGCTTGCGGCGGCCGGCGGGGCCGCCGCGGTCATCGCCGTCGTCCTGCTCAATCACCTCGAACCCCAGGACGCGGCGACACTGCGCATGCTGCGGACGGTGACACCACCGGGCGGCGGCACGGCGGTCCCGGTCGTCGTGCGGTTCGTCAGCGGCAGCAGCATCCCGGGCGAGTCGCCGCACGACTGCGCGATCTGTCAGACCCGGGACCGGGTCCGGGACGACACCGCGGCCCCGGACCGGCTGCGTCGGCACGCGGACCAGCTCCGCGCACTGCTGCGGCCGAGGCGCCGGGAGGAGGTGTTCAGCAGCGCCGCCGCGGACCTGTTCACGGTCCCGGTCGGCGCGGACGACATCACCGATTACATCCGGTGGCGGGGGCTACTGCGCGAGTCCCTGCGGGACACGGCGTCACGGCAGCGCGTGGTGGACATCCTCCGGACCCTGGTGGACGACGACCGGTCGCGGGAAGGGGAGTTCACCCAGATCAATCTGCTGCGTCTGCTCGCCGCCGAGCAGCAGTGGCTGAAGCTGCCGCCGCTGCGGTTCACCGAGGCACGGGAACTGCTGACCCCGATCTGTGTGGCGGGACTCGGCCGGTCGGCGAACATCTCCCCGTGGCTGCGGGTGCAGGCCCTGATGGTGCTGGCGGCCACCACACCCCAGCAGCTCATCGAGGAGCTGCCGAGACTGCTGCCCCTCGTCCTGGACGAGCCGATCCTCGTGGACCACATGCTGATGGAGTGTTACCGGCTGCTGCGTCGGCCTCCCCACGACTCCCCCATCGACATCGGGCGGCTGCGCGAAAGCCTGCTGCGCTGCCGTGCGGTGCTGGGCGAGCAGGGCCCGTCGCCGTCGCGGCCGTTCGACGAGTACCAGCACGTCGTACAACAGTTGATCACGATGGCCGATCACAAGGCGCGGCCCGAGCCCGACGATCCGCAGAAGGCGTGGGAACAACTCCGCGAGGATCTGGGCCACGCGGTGAAGCGGCACCGCCTGGACTCCGGACTGCTACGGGTGCGGGACTACCTGGAGGACCTAGAGGACACCGAGCCCACCGTACAGGCGAGCCGGGACGCCCGCTCCGACTGGGAGATCTGCAAACGGCACCTCGCCGACCGCGCGCTCGTCTGCCTCCCGGTGCTGCGGCACATACTGGCCGGTGACTACGTCGGTGACCTGCTGGGCCGGTCGCACCACGACTGGCTGACGCGGCTGAGCCAGGACGGCATCAGCGCGCTCACCGAGGTGTCCGACCGGCTGGACCGGCTGCTGCGGGAGCCGCGGCGGGTGCACGACCTGGAGTGGATGGACGCCCGCGACGAGCTGCTGGAGCAACTCGACCGCTGGTACCGGATGTTCCTCGCCACGCATGTGCCCGAGACGGGCAAGCCGGCCCACATCGTGGACCTGGTGTCCTCGGCGCCGATCGAACTGGAGCCGCGGATCGACGGTCTGCTGACCGCGCACGGGACCGACGTGGAGAAGGAGTGGTCGCTGTCCGGGACGCCGCGGACGCACGTTTTCTGCCCGGAGCCGCTGCTGACCGAGGCGATCGAGCACGTCCTGGACAACACCCGGCGCCATCGGGTGCCGGGCGCCGGCTCCCGGCTGCGGGTCACTGGCGCCGGTGCGGGGCCGGACGCCGTGCGGGTGGCGATCCGCAACACCGGCACGCGCCCGCACCCGTCGCCCGGCCAGGGGCTGCGGGCGCTGGACGCCAAACTGCGGCCGTTCGGCGCGACATTGAGCGGGCGGGCCCTGTCCGAGGGCGGCTTCAGCTTCGAGGCCGCCCTGACGCTGCGGCTGTGGGAAGGGGCCTGACCGTGCACATCATCCGCGGGCTTCTGGTCGACGACGAGAAGAAGAACCACCGCCGGTCCATCGACCGGCTCAACACACAGTTCAAGCGGTTCGGCTGGGAGGTGCGGTGGGACACGTGCACGGAGCCGGAGGAGGGCAGGCGGCGTATCGGCACCGCCGCCCCGCCCTACGACGTCGTCCTCATCGACCTGCTGTACGCCCGGGAGGACTTCCCCGACCTCATGGAGCAGGTGGGTCTGGAGCTGATAGCGGAGGCCAGGCGCCACTCGCACCGGACGTACGTCATCGGTATCAGCAGCGGAGAACGGACCATGCCGGACCTGTTCGGCCAGGCGCTGGAGCACGGGGCGCACCGGGTGGTGCGGCGTTACGAGTTCACCCACCAGTCGCTGGAGAGCAGCCCGGCGACGATCGTACGGGCGGTGCGCGAGCACCTGCTGAACAACGGCACGGTGCGCACGATGGACATCGAGGCCGACCAGCACGATCCGGCGGTGCAGTCCCTGGTGGAACGGATCACCGAGCCGACGCTGTCCCAGCTCTACAGCCGCGTCCTGGAGGCGGAGGGCGTCGGGGACGTGGACACGATGCAGTTGTCCTATCTGGCGTCCGGTGCGTCGGGGGCGGTGGTGTGCTCGGTGGCGGCGGCCTCCCGGGGCGGGCCCATGCAGCGGCACGTCCTGAAGGTGTCCAGGGACGAGCAGTCCCTGACGTCCGAGGCGCAGCGCAACGCGGCGGCGCTCAAGGTCTTCCCGCCGACGCTGCTGGTCCGGCAACGTCCCGAACGCGCGGTGGGGCCGGTGAACGGCTGGTACGCGCTCGGGGCCACGCTGACCGACCAGGCGACCACGCTGCGGGCCTGGCTCGCGGCCGGTCCGCCCGGGAGTGACATCGAGGACGTCATGCATCGCCTGTTCGTGGAGGGGCTGGGCGCGGCGCACATCGCGAACCGGGAGGACGGGCCACCGCTGGTCGAACAGTTGCGTTTCTCGCACCTGCGGCGGCGACTGGTGGCCGGGGCGCTGGAGGAATTCGGGCCGGCGCTGCTGCGCACCGACGGCGGCGGGCTGTCCGACATCGTGGAGCTGACGCGTGAGCTGCGGTCCTTCACAGAGGAGGGCAGGCCGCTGGGCGTGCCCCTGGACCGGCTGCGGCGGCCGACGGGGACCACGTACGCCCATGGTGATCTGCACGGCGGCAATGTGCTGGTGTGCCAGCACCGGTACCCGATGCCGGTACTGATCGACACGGGCGCGTTCGGGCGGCTCAACTGGTCCGCGGACGCGGCCCGGTTCGCGGTGGACCTGGTGATGCGCTCGGTCGACACAGGTGTGGAGTCGATGTTCTTCACACGGTTCGCGTTCTGGCGGGAGCTGTCCCTGTGCCTGGGCCGCCGGACCGCGCCACCGGTGCCGGGGTCGCCGACGGCGGGCACGCGGGCGGCGCTGACCGCGCTCGCGTGGCTGGTCACGAACCTGTCCACCATCTGCCCGGACGCGGAGGCGGCGGACCGGGCGTGGGAGTGGCAGGTCGCGCTCGCCGAGTACTTCCTGCGCGCCGCCTGCCATCCGGACCTACCGCCTCCGAAGCGGGCATCGGCCCTGGTGGCCGCGCACGACCAGTTGAGGGAGGCGACCGGCCTGCTGCTGCGGTGAGGCTCACGGTGGACGGGACGAGCGCGAACCGCTCGCCCGCAGGCGGGGATCGAAGCGCAGCCGGGTGAAGACGATCCGGTGCAGGGCCGCGTCGGCCTGCCGACCACCTCCCTGGCTCGTCCAGCGAGGGCTGCACCCTTCGAGGAATACTCGCCGGGACTCATCTCGCAAAGAGCGGCCAAGGACGTCGCGCTGCTCGCCCGGTCCGGGTTGCCCCAGAGGATCAGCAGGGCGACGGCACCGCTCAACCGTCCCACCGCCTTCTGCGACACCGGGCATGACCCGACCACAGTCGGACAGTGTCGCCCGAGATCGCCAGGGCCTGCTCCACGTACTCCGGAGTCAGAACGGCCGCTTTCTCCCGGACGTGCTCCGCCACCGTCTTCTGCCCCAGCCCGCAGCGCCTCCACCCGCGTCCAGGTGGCCGTTTCAGGCAGTCACATGCATGTTCAGGCCCTTCGCCCGGGATACCTGTCATCGATCACGGCATTCGCAGACCGTCAGCGTGAAAGGCGACAGACCAGTGAGCACACGACGTGGCACGGCCCTGGTGACAGGAGCCTCCTCCGGCATCGGCGCGGCCTACGCCGGACGGCTGGCCTCCCACGGGTGGGACACCGTCCTCGTGGCCAGAAGGGCGCAGCGACTCGACGACCTCGCCCAACGGCTGCGTGAGCGGACGGGCACCACGGTAGAGGCCCTCGTGGCCGACCTGTCCGACCCCGACGACCTGGCACGGGTGGCGCGGCGCGCGGCGGGCGACGACATCGGCTTCCTCGTCAACAACGCGGGGATCAACGGTTACGGCCCGTTCGCCGAGCTCGAACCGGAACTCATGACGAAGGTCCTCGACATCAATGTTCTCGCCGTCACCACGCTCACCCAGGCCGCGGTCCCGGCCATGCTGGAGCGCGGCCACGGCACCCTGGTCAACGTGGCCTCGCAGTTGGCCTTCGCGGGCGCGCTGCCACCGCATCCGCTGCCCGAACGCGCGCTGTACGGCGGCACCAAGGGCTACGTGCTCACCTTCACCCGCACTCTCGCCGCCGAACTGGCCGGCACGCCGCTGCGGATTCAGGTGCTGTGCCCCGGGCTGACCGCCACCGAGTTCCACCGGTCGCGCGGTGACAAGCCCGTGGCCGGACGGGATCAGTCCGTGCACGAGGAAGGCGGCATGCCGGTGGACCACGTCATCGACGCGTCGCTGGCCGCGCTGGACGCCGGCGAGGTGGTGTGCGTACCGGGGCTCGAAAACCCGGCCTTGATCGACGCCCTGGCAGAGGCCGAACTGGCGATCCGCACGGCGGCCCGCCGGGGCGGGAGCTGACCGGGCCCGCCCGCACGGCGGACTGCCGCGTCCCGGCGGTGCACGTGACCACGCGACTGCCGGGACGGCTCGGCTCAGAAACGCGCCGCGAACCCCACGAACCGCGACCACTCCGCACGCCCGACGGCGAAGTGAGGCCGTGTCACGTCCTTGGAGTCCCGTACGTGGATGGCCTGTTCGGTGACGGCGACTTCAACACAGCTGTCTCCCTGTGCGCTGCTGTAGCTGGACTTGAACCACTTGAGTTCGAACGTGCTCATAGTGCTCCTCGAATCCGCTCCAGCAGGCCCACGGAATCCTTCGGAGAGAGGGCCTGCGAGCGCAGTCTTGCATAGCGCATGTGCAGTCGGCTGACCTGTTTCGGATCCGCGATCAAGAGGCCGCTCTCCTGCCCTTCAGAGTAGCCGCGCCAACTCCCATCAGGAGTTTCCAGCAATTGGATGGGCCCTGCCATGCACGCGTGGTGCTCGGAGTTCGTCGGCATGATCTGCAAGGTGACGTTTCTCGGGGCGACGGCACCAAGGACGTGATCGAGCAGATCACGAGTCACGTCCACTCCTCCCAGCGGGCGCATGAACACCGCCTCTTCGACAACGAAGTCGAAGGTCGCGTTAGGGCGCTCCTTGAGGAGCAGTTGGCGCTCCGTGCGGGCCTGCACTGTGGCCTCAAGGGCATCGTCCGCCATGGGTGGGATGTCCTCTTCGCAGAGGGCGCGCATATACCCCTGCGACTGCAACAACCCCGGCACCAACCGACACTCGTACGTGCACAGGCTCACCGCGACCTTCTCCAGCCGGGCCCACCGCCGGAACCAGGCCGCCAGCCCCGCCTCCCCCCCGCGTCAGATGCTTGGCCGCCTTCCGCAGCGCCCCCGTGTTTCCCAGCGCCTCCTCCGCCCGCTCCACGAACGACTCGTCGGGCATCCGCCGCCCCAACTCCACCGATTCCACGGTGTGTTTGGAGAACCTGACCAGTCCCCCGAAGTCGGCCCGGCTGAGCCCCGCGTGCTCGCGCAGGGCCTGGACGACGGCTCCGAAAGTCCGCAGACTGTCGGAGGGGTCCGGCTCACGCTCCACGTCGCAAGCCGTTACTTCACTGCTGTCCGTCATACGCGGCCACCTCCAGGTGCGTACGTCCTCTGCGGCATCCCCGCGATCGACAGCACCCACAGTGACGGCAAGATCTGCGTACCGTCTACAGAAAGTGTCCGTACGCTGACGTAGCGTACGGACCGCGCTACTGGAACACACCCCCGCACGCCCGCCACGATTTCCCCATGAACGTCCCCACACCCCAACTCTGCCCTACCGCACGCACGTTCGCGCAGCGACTTTCCTCCACCCGTCGCGGCGCCCGCCTCGCCCGGCTCCTGGCCGTGGAACGGCTGACCGCATGGGAGACATCACCCCAAGTCGTCGAGCGAGCGGAACACGTCATCGCGGAGCTGGCCGCCAACGCGGCGTTTCACGGTCGCGTCCAGGGTCGCGACTTCCTGCTGGTACTGACGCTGGACGAGGCGACCGGCATCCTGCGCATCGCGGTGAGCGACACGCGGGGCGAGTGCCACCCCGCGATGCCCCCGGAGCGGGGCCCGGACGACGAGTCGGGCCGCGGCCTGCTCCTGGTCGACGCCCTGGCCGACCGCTGGGGCACGGAACCCCGCCCACCCTCCGGCAAGACCGTTTGGGCGGAGATCGACCAACAGGCGGGCGACCGGGAGCAGTTGCTGTGGGCCAATTCGGCAGCCAATGCCGTGGAGGACGGTCAGACGCTTTGAGCGACGGCATCCGGTCGACCTTCGCTCCGTCAACGCATTGCAGCGGACAAGCTGATGACTCTGAACTCACGCGCTCGTGAAGCAGTTCCGCCCTGCGGATTCAGGATGTGGATCCAGTCCTGCACAGTCTCGCCCCCTCAGCCTGCCGCCCACCACCCGGAGGCACTGAGGCTCGCAACCGACGGCGGAGAGGCTGCCCACTCCAACCGTGTGCGGTCCCGGTGATCAGTCGACGTCACGGTTCACTCCGCAGCTCGACACTCCGAGGTCTGCACCACTGAGCGTACACAGCAATACGCATGCATGGCGAGACGAATCTGTTGACATCGCTAACGCCATGCTTCATGCTCCCGGCAACGCCATCATCCACCGATGGCGTTCCGGTCATCGCCCGCAGCGCCTGCCCTGAGCGGCAGGCAGGGCCCAGCGCTGACCGGGGTGTTCGCGGGGACGTCTCCGCGAACACCTGACGTTCGAGGGGGGATTCATGCACTCGCACAACACTCCGTCACGCCCAGCCGGCTCCCGACCGCTGCGCAAGCGCGGGAGAGCGTGGGCCGTCGGTACGGCACTGCTCGCTCTCGGACTCGTCGGCTGCCAGGACTCCGGCAAGGACGACGCGGACACCGCTCGCACCGTCGCCTCGCGGCCCACGCCGACCGTCACTGTCACAGCCACGGTCACGAACACCGCCGAGCCCGAGCCCGCACCGACGGTCACCAAGACCAAGAAGGTCACGCGGCCCGGCCCCACCGTCACCGTCACCAAAGCCGCGCAGGCTGCCGGCTCCGGCAGTGGCAGCAGCGGCGGCGGCGGCAGCAGCACGTGCTCCATAGTGTCCAACTCGGGCAATTGCTACCAGGCGGGGCAGTTCTGCCGGAACAGCGATCACGGAGCCTCCACCACGACTGCGGGCGGCGCCCGAATCACGTGCACTTACAGCGCGAACGCCTGGCGCTGGGCCAGCTCCTGACAGGACGCGGTTCCGCCCGGACCGGGTGGGCAGGCCGCAGATCACGGCCCGTCCACCCATGTAGAACAAGTAGTACCGTGGGCGAATGGGTGACAGCGCGGAGGTCCCGCTGAGGGAGCTCAACCAGCAGACATCGCGTGTCCTGGCCCGAGTGGCGGCCGGGGAGACAGTGACCATCACCAAGGACGGCGTCCCGATAGGAGACATCGTGCCTCGCGGTGCGCTGACGGGCCGGCCCGCGTACCCGTTTCGCACCGACCCCATGGGCGACCTGGACATCCCGGACCTGGGCGGCCCCGTGCTCGACGACGAGGAGATCGGGGCGACGCTAAGGAGTATGGGCGAAGACATGGGAGGAGGGACCGATGACTGACGTCCCGGTCGCCATCGCCGACACGAACGCCCTGTACCGACTGTTCACACCGAAGGACCCCCGCCATCCCGCTCACCGGGAAGCTCTGGCGCGTACGGGGCACCTCGTGGTCTCACCCATGGTGCTCACCGAACTGGACTACCTGCTGACCTCGCGAGTCGGCGCCCAGGCCGCCATGAACGCACTGGATTTCATCACCGGGCAGGCAGAGGTCCGCCGGTTCGAAATTCCCGAGACCGCACCGCATCTGAGAAGTGCCATGGCGGTGATGCGCGGGCACGTCGACGCTGACGGCGGTGCGGGCGTGGGGCTGGCGGACGCGATGAACGTTGCCCTGGCGGCGGCCTTTCAGACAGCCGACATCTTCACGACGGACGGCCACTTCCGCATGATGCGGCCACTGACGGGACAGTCCTCCTTCCGGCTGCTCCCCGACGACCTCTGACAGCCGATCGAGCGGCGAGACGGTGTGGGCCGACGGTTCCCCCGGCCCACAACCTTCCTGGTCGCCACTCGACGCACGACGGCGCTACGGGGCGAAGTTGCCGATCGAGGTGCCGTGCCACGAGTTCACCCCCGGCCTCGGCGATCCTGCAGCCCCGGCGGACTTCGGCCGGGCCGTCCGCAGCGCGTACGGGCGCTCGCCGAGCGAGGTCCGGGTCCTGCGCTGAATGCGCAGAATCTCTGCGCTCGCGGCTAAAGACCGGCCCGCTCAGCGCAGGTGACAGTGGAGGCTGCGGCATCCCAGTGACTTCAGTGGGGGACTCAAGCACTGGGGTGCTGCCTGTCCTTCCGCCTGTCCGCACGGAGAATCGAGGCGAAAAGTGCGCCCCTCATGGCTGAGAAACAGGGTCGTCGATGCCTGCTGGGCAGCCATGGGACTCGCCCTGCTCCTGGTGTGCACGGCAACCGCCGACAAGGACGCCGGTAACGGCCGCACGGATCGGACCGCCTCGTCGAAACCGTCGAAACCGTCCAACACGGCGCTCTCGGCCCCACCGCCTGGCACGGCATCGTCTACACCGAACGGCAGGCTGAGCCGATGAGCACTGGGCACCCCGGCCCGGGGACACCTCCGCGCCCGTCCACACCGCCACCACCGCCACCACCATCGCCGCCGAGCCCGCCCCGGCCGACGCCGCCGGCCGGCAGCCGGAGGGCCGAGACGGCGGCCCTCGTGACCGCGTTCACCGGGGTCGCCGGGCTGCTGCTCGGCTTCTACGGAGTCCCCACGTTCGTCACGCCGCCCACCGCACGCACGGTCACCGCCACGGTGACCGAGACGGCCACGGCGACCGTGACCGCGACCGCCACCCCTGTTCCCGGGCCGAGCGGTAGCGGCGGCTCGACGCCGAACCCCAACACCGGTGACGGCAAGAACGTGCCGCTGACCGACATCACCCCCATCAACGAGTCGTACGGCGGCTGGGAGAGCAAGCCCGTGATCATGGGAGGCCGGAGCTTCGACAACGCCCTCACCACCGAGCCGGGCTACTACGACAGTTTCGGTTGCAGCATCAACGAGCACTACAAGAGCCTCACCGTCACCGTCGGCCTCCACGACGACAGCGCGGCGTATCCGGCCACAGTGACGTTCGCGAGCGGCGAGGACGGCGAGAAGACACTCAAGAGCGTGGCCGCACGGATCAACCGGCCGGTGGAGGTGACCGTGGACCTCACCGGCGTCGCCATCCTCACGATCGCGGCCCGGCAGGGGGACGGCAATTCCGTGAACGTCGCGCTCGGTGATCCAGTTCTTCACCGCCTTTGACGTACGCCGCACCCGTCCGACCCGCTGTTCGAAGAACCGGCTCAGTTCTCCGGGGCGAGCGCGCCGTTGCCGAGCCCGTCCCTTGCCAGGGTCGCCGCGTCCCGGCTCAGTTCCACCACTCTGCGCGCTCGCTCCTCGAACTCCTGAAGCGCCCGGAAGGCCGCCCCGTACCGCCGTTGCTCGGTGATGTCCGTCTGCGGGATGCGGGCGCCCTTGCCGTCGAGACGGAAGGTGCCGCTTGCGCTGGTGGAACGCCGGGTGTTGGCCGCGCTGCGCAGGAAGCCCTGGAGGTAGTCGGTGTCGAGCTGGTCGCTGATCGAGACCGGTTCGGGATCGCCGTACTCGACGAGCCCCGCGCGCGCGAGGTCGGCGACACTGACGGTGGGTCCGTCCAGGGAGCCGACGCCATCGGCCGCGACCAACGCCGGCAGCAACTCCGCGAGCAGCCGCACCTGTTCGGTCAGCTCCCGTCGCAAGGCCTGGTATTCCACCGCGTAGTCGCGATGGGAGTCCTCGACGTGACGGCCGGGCGTGAGGTCCACGGCGTCGTCGAGCAGATCGATCAGGGGGACGTCCGTTGTCTGCTCGGGTGCCGGTTCCAGCGAGCCGTCCGGATCGCCCGCCGTCAGATCGACCATGCGGACACTGGTGACGGCATCCCCCAGGGTCCGCGGGCGGCGCAGGTGCCAGAGGTGGACCGGAAGCGCGTGCGAGGCAGCCGTGCCGGACGGAAGGGCGGTGACCTGGGTGACGATGCCCCGTCGTACGAGTTCGGCACGGATACGGCGGCCCGCCTTGCGGTAGGCGACCGAGGCCGGCAGGACCATGAGGACACGACCGCCGGGCACGGTGTGCGCGTAGGCGTGCTGCAGCCAGGCGAGTTCGCCTTCGGCACGCGACGGGGTGCCGAACTCCCAGCGCGAGTCCAGCAGCAGATCCTCACGCCCCCAGTCGGGTTCAGCGACCGGGGGGTCACAGACGACCAGGTCGGCCTTGAGGTCCGTCCACCGGTCGGCACGCAGGGAGTCCCCCGTGACGACGCCGACACCGGTGTGCCCGGTGAGGACGGCCCTCAGTTGCGCGAACGCGGCCCTGTTGGCGTCGGATTCCTGCCCGCAGCGCCTGGGGCCCTGCTCGGGACCGACGGCGAGCAGGAGGGAGCCGATGCCGCAGGCCGGGTCGAAGAGGGTCGCGTCAGGTGCCGCCTCACCGGCGAAGTGGCGTACGGCGCGAACGACCCGCGACGAGGTGACCTGGTCCGATCCGGCCCGGCGTACGGAGTCGGTGAAGCGCTCCGCGAGGATGCTCACCGTTTCCGCCGCGCCACCGCCACCGCTCCCGGTCAGCTCCCGTGCGAGCCGGGTGACGTCCGCCGGAAGCTTTGCAGGTGCCTTCCCCTCGGTGAGGAGACGGGCGACATCCACGAGACCGCCGAGCATGTCGTCGCCGTACGCTCCGCGCAGCGCCTGCCACAGCTGCACCTCCACGGAGACCTCCTGCCCCTTGCGCTGTCTGCCCAGCCAGGCCTGCACCTCGGCCAGGTCGAACAGCGGGCTGTTGACGCCGCCGCCGGCCGGTGTGGGGAAGTCGTCATAACGCCGCCGCCAGTTCGAGACAGCGGCACGGGTGACACCCGCGAGCCTGGCGATCTCTGAGCCGGTGACCAGTGGGGTGGCCCCTTGGGCGGAAGTATCCGTCATACGGGCCACCGTACACAGGGCTGCTTGCCGCTACCAATGCTCGTATTCGTTGACGACGTCAACGGTTGATCATTACCTTGACCGGTGCTGCTCCGTGAGCCTGCCCTTGCGCAACGTGAGGATGCGGTCGGACTGGGTGGCGACCTGTTGGGAGTGGGTGACGACGACTACGCAGGTGCCCTGTTCGTGGGCCAGTTCGCGGAACGTCTCGATGATCTCCTGGGCGGTGTCCTCGTCGAGGTTTCCGGTCGGTTCGTCGGCGAAGAGGATGTCGACGTCGCAGGCCAGGGCGCGGGCGATGGCGACGCGCTGCTGCTGGCCGCCGGAGAGCCGCATGACGTTGCGCCGGGCCATGTCCGTGTCCAGGCCGACGCGTTCGAGGAGTTGCAGCGCGCGGGCCCGGCGGCTGCCCGTCGGGGGTTTCACGCCGGTGATCTCCATGGCGGTGGTGACGTTCTGGAGGGCGGTCATGTAGGTGAGGAGGTTGTACTGCTGGAAGATCGTGGCGGCGTGCCGGTTGCGGTAGCGGCTGAGGCCGAGCTTCGTGAGGTCCTGGCCGTCGAAGCTGATGGTGCCCTTGGTGGGTGCGTCGAGGCCGCTGGCCAGGCTGAGCAGTGTGGTCTTGCCGCTGCCGGAGGGGCCCAGGATCGTGTAGAACGTGCCGCGTTCGAAGGTGCAGTCGATGTTCTTCAGGACGGTGGTCCTGCGGCGCTGGTCGGCGTACGTGTGGCTGACGCCGTCGAGGCGCAGGGCGGGCCCGGTCGCGGTGGCACTGGTCATGACGGCTGTCACTTGCCCTTCGTGAGGATGGTGCGGGGGCTGAGTCGCAGGACGGAGGCGGCCGGGAGGGCGGTGGCGAGCAGGCCGATGCCGAGGCCGACGCCGCCGACGGTGGCGAGGTCCGCCGGGTCGAGTCGCACGGTGATCCGGTCGATCGGGTCGGCGTTCTCCACCGGCTCGTCGTTCGGGTCGATGCCCTGGTCGAGGCCGGTACTGCCGGGGGGCGGGGCCTGCCAGGAGTCGAGTTTCCGCTGCGCATCGGCGGCTTCCCGGCCGAGCAACGACTGGCCGGCGCTCTGCGTCAGGCTCTGGGTGAACAGCGAGCTGAGGCCGATGGCGACCACCGCCACCGCCACGATCTCCAGGGCCTGCTGGGCGATGAGCCTGCCCTTGTGCTCCCCCAGGGCGAGGAGCACGCCGTACTCCTTGCGGCGCTGCTTGACGGCGAGGTTAATGAGCAGGGCGAGGACGGTGGCGCCCGCGAGGCCGATCAGCCACATCGCGAGGGTGGCGGTGGAACTGATGCTCTTCAGCGGGCCCGTCATCTGCCGGATGGCCTTGTCGTTGGCGTCCAGCTTGAACCCGTCGAGTTCGGCGCCCGCGACCTTCCGGGCCTGTGCCTTGAACGTGCCCAGTTCGTCCGCGTCGTTGAGGAGGAAGGTCGCCTTGCCGACCTGCAACGGCTCGCCGGATTCGGTGCCCAGACCGGCGAGGGCGCCCACCGTCGCGTACAGCAGGTTGGCCGGGTTCAGGAGGTGCTCCGGGTCGAGTTCGGTGCTGGGGCTCGGGTTCCGGTAGATGCCGGCCACGGTGAAGTCCGCCTCGGCCTTGCCCACCATGGCGCCCAGTGTGATCTTGTCGCCGGCCTCGATGCCGTTCTTCTCGGCCAGTCGCTCCTCCAGGAGCACCTGCTTCTTGTCCTTGTCCGCGGCGGTGATGTGCCGTCCTGACAGCAACTCGAACCTGCCGCTGCGGAAGTCGGACAGCAGCCCGGAGTCAAGGATTCCGGTCGCCATCGTCTGGTCGGGCTTCAGGCCCGTCGAGGCGTCGGCGGGGCCGCCCTCGGTGTCGAGCTCGACGCCCCCCTTGAGGGTCACCGCGTCGAACATCGAGTAGTTGTGCTTCTGGACCGGGGGCAGGTCGCCCAGCTTGTCCGCTGTCGCGGCGCTGATCCGAGGGGCCATCATGCCGCCACCGCCGCCACCGCCACCACCGGCGCCCAGTTGGCCCAAGTCCATGTCGAGGTTGACCTCGGCGCCCACGGAACGTCTGGCCTTCTCCTCGGCCTGGGCCGTCGCCTCGTTGATCAGTACGCCTGCCAGCACCATCGCGGAGATGACGAGGAAAGTGAACAGGGTGATCAATGTCTTGCCCTTGCGGGCCCACAGGCTGAGCCCCGCGCGTTTCACGAAATTCATGGAATCTGTTCTTTTCGTCCGGTTCGGCCGCGGATATTCGTTACTCGTTACTCGTTACTCGTTACTTGATATTCGGGACCCGTTACTCGCTATTCGCTATTCGCTGTCCGTGAGGATGGAGCGGGGGTGGAGGCGGAGAATGCCGATCCCGGGGATGACAGTGGCGACCAGGGAGATGCCCAGGCCGATCCCCGCGACCTTGCCCAGCTCGGACGGCCCGACGCTGATCTCGGGCACGCCGACCGTCGTACGCGGTGCACCGGCCGCGGGTCTGCCTGCCTCACGGTCCAGGAGCGAGTCGCCCGCCCACTGGGCCGCGGCCTGACCGGCCAGGGCGGCAACAGCCACAGCGGGCAGTGCCACGGCCACCGCTTCGACGGTGTGCTGGCCGATGAGCTTCCACTTCTTCTCGCCCATCGACAGGAGCACCCCGAGTTCATCGCGGCGTTCACGGATCTGCAGCGTCACGATGAGGGCGAGGATCAGCGCACCGGCGAGCGCGATGAGCCAGACGATCAGCCCGGCGAACGTACCGACGCGCTGGATCGGGCGGACCTGGTCCTTGTACGCCCTGTCGTTGACGCGGAAATCGAAGGACCCCGTGCCCAGCTGCCGTTTGACCGTGGCGTGCAGCCGCTCGGCCTGTTCCGGCGAGCCGATCTTGAAGACCGCTTCGGCGAGGTCCGCCGCGCCAGGGCTCAGCCGGCGCACGGTGCCCACGGGCAAGTAGAGCGCGTTGCCCGGCAGTTCGTGCCGCGGCGTCCACTGCGACGGGTCCGGCATCGGGTCCTGGAACACGCCGACCACCGTCAGCGGCACGGTGCGCCTGCCGTCGGCGGACCGTACGCGGATCGTGTCGCCGACCTCCAGTTCGTTCTTCTCCGCCAAACGTCGCTCCACCACGGCCACATCACGGCCCGCGTCCTTCGGAGTGATCCCGCGCCCCGCCGTGATCCTGGCCGAGCCGTAGGAGAAGGGCAGCAGCAGGCCGGTGTCCCGCACGCCCGCCAGGGACAGGGGCGGCTCTTCCTTGTCCCCGGCGCGGGCGCCGCCCGGCTTCGGCAGAGCGGACACCAGCGGGTCGAACCCGGCTGCCCCCGCCTTCAGCGGGAGCAGCGGGTTGTAGCGGTGCACCGGTGGAACGGCGCCGATCCGGTCCGCCACGGCCGGGGTGAGGCCCTTGCCCTCCACCGTCACGTCCACGCCGATACGGCGCTGCGCGTCCGCCTCCTGACGCGCGGTGGCCGCCTGCAGCAGGAACCCGCCCAGCAGCAGCGTGCAGATGACGACGAAAATGCCCAGCAAGACCGCGGTCTTGGATTTCCTGGCACGCAGGCTCATGCCGGCGCGCTTGACGAAGTTCATGCCGAAGAGAAGAACATTTCGCGGTGTGCAGCCGGATAAGCGCGTTACAGCGGCATAAGAAGACGGCTTGCTCGCTCGGTCAGAAGGTCAGAAGGTCACACGGTCACATGGGCCGGGCTCTCGTCGGCCGGGCCCGTGTCCGCCGGGCCCGTGTCCGCCGGGGCCGTGACCGCCGGGGCCGTATCCGTCCGGCCCGTAGAGGCCGACGGGCCGAACTGCGTCCGGTACAGCTCCGCGTACCGACCGCCCGCCGTCAGCAACTCGTCGTGCGTGCCGCGCTCGACGATGCGGCCCGCCTCGACCACGAGGATCAGGTCGGCGGCCCGTACCGTCGAGAGACGGTGGGCGATGACGACGGCGGTCCGTCCCTCCAGGGCTTCGGCGAGTGCTTCCTGGACGGCGGCTTCCGAGGTGTTGTCCAGGTGGGCGGTGGCCTCGTCGAGGACGACCACGCGCTGGCGGGCGAGGAGCAGCCGGGCGATGGTCATGCGCTGGCGTTCACCGCCGGAGAGCCGGTAGCCGCGTTCGCCCACCACCGTGTCGAGGCCGTCGGGCAGGGAGCGTACGAGGTCGTCGAGGCGGGCCCGGCGCAGTACGTCCCACAGGGCGTCCTCGTCGGCGTCCGGCCGGGCGAGGAGAAGGTTCGCGCGGACCGACTCGTGGAACAGGTGGCCGTCCTGGGTGACCATGCCGAGGGTCGCCCGCATCGACTCGGCGCTCACGTCGCGGACGTCGACGCCCCCGATGCGTACGGAGCCCTCGTCGGTGTCGTACAGCCGTGGCAGCAGTGCGGCGACGGTGGACTTGCCGGCGCCGGACGAGCCGACGAGGGCGACGGTCTGGCCGGGTTCGGCGCGGAAGGAGAGGCCGTGCAGGACCTCGGTGCCGGCCCGGGTGTCGAGCGCGGCGACCTCCTCCAGGGAGGCAAGGGAGACCTTGTCCGCGGACGGGTAGCCGAAGCGGACGTCGGTGAACTCGACGGAGGCCGGTCCTTCGGGCACCGCGCGGGCGTCCGGCTTCTCCGCGATCAGCGGCTTCAGGTCGAGTACCTCGAAGACGCGCTCGAAGCTCACCAGGGCGCTCATGACCTCGACGCGCGCCCCCGCCAGGGAGGTGAGCGGCGCGTACAGGCGGGTCAGCAGCAGAGCGAGCGAGACGACGGCGCCCGGTTCCAGGCTGCCACGCAGGGCATACCAACCTCCGAGGCCGTAGACCAGCGCGAGCGCCAGGGCCGAGACGAGGGTGAGGGCCGTGATGAACGCCGTCTGCGCCATCGCCGTACGCACACCGATGTCCCGTACGCGGCCGGCCCGTGCCGCGAACTCCGCGGACTCGTCGCCCGGCCGCCCGAAGAGTTTGATCAGCGTGGCGCCGGGCGCGGAGAAGCGTTCGGTCATCCGCGTGCCCATCGAGGCGTTGAGATCGGCGGCCTCGCGCTGGAGTTTCGCCATCCGCCTGCCCACCCGGCGGGCGGGCACCACGAAGACGGGGAGCAGTACGAGCGCGAGCAAGGTGATCTGCCAGGAGAGGGTGAGCATCACGGCGAGCGTGAGCAGCAGGGTCACGACGTTGCTCACCACTCCGGACAGGGTGTTGCTGAACGCGCGCTGGGCGCCGATCACGTCGTTGTTGAGTCGACTGACGAGCGCTCCCGTACGAGTACGTGTGAAGAACGCGACCGGCATACGCTGCACATGGTCGAACACGGCTGTCCGCAGATCGAGGATGAGCCCCTCGCCCAGCGTCGCGGAGAACCAGCGGCTCAGCAGGCCGAGCGCCGCCTCGGCGAGCGCGATCAGCGCGATGAACAGGGCAAGTCGCAGGACCGTACCCTCGTCGCCGTCGGCCACGATCGCGTCCACCACGTGTCCGGCGAGGACCGGCGTCGCCACGGCGAGCAGCGCCGTCGCCACGCTGATCACCACGAACTGCGCGATACGGCGCCGGTGCGGGCGCGCGAATCCGGCGATGCGTCGGAGGGTCGCGCGGGCAAGGGGCCGGCGCTCCCGTTGGGCGTTCATGACGCTGTGCAACTGCGTCCAGGCTGTCGTCTCCATACTCATGGGACCGACCGTAGGACCTCAAGCAATCTTGAGGTCAAGGGAGACCCGATGACACTCACCGAACCGAAGCCCCTCCCCGACGCGCAGGTACTCCCCGGACCGGTCTTCCCCGGACCGGTCCTCCCCGGACCGACTCTCTCCGAGCCGGGCGACTCGATGTCGTGCGACTCGATCCCCAGGCGCTTTCCCAGGCGCCTTCCGGTCCGGCAGATCCTCTGTCTGCTCCCGCTCGCCCTCGTGGCCGTGGTCGCGGTGCGGCACCGGTCCGTGCTCGCCGAGGGCTTCGGCCACCTCACCTCGGCGAAGTGGCCCTGGCTGCTGGCCGCCGCCGCCGCGACCTGTCTGACGTGGGTGGCTGCCGCCGTCACCCGGCAGGGCGCCGTCGTCCAGCGGCTTCCCCGGCGTCGGCTGCTGGCCACGCAGTTCGCGGCGGGTGCCGCCAACCACCTCCTGCCGACGGGGCTGGGCGCGAGCGCCGTCAATCTGCGGTTCATGACGGTGTGCGGGGTTCCGCTGGCCCGTTCGTCCTCCGCGCTCGCGCTCTACATGCTGGCGGAGTCCGTCGCGCGAGTCGGGCTGCTGCTGGCCCTGTTGATCGCCTTCCCGGACGCGCTGAGCACCGGCGAGCTTCTTCCGGACGCTGCGGTGGGCCCGTTGCTGCTCGCCGTCGGCGGAGTGGTGTGTGTCGCGATGGCGGTCCTGCTGCTCGTACGACGGGTGCGTACCGCCGTTTTCGCCTTCCTGCGGACCGCGCTGGGCGAGGCCCGGTCGGTGCACACGCGGCCGGCTCGCGCGCTGGCGCTGTGGGGCGGCTCGTTCTCGTTCCCCCTCCTCCAGGCGTCCGCGTTCGCCGCGGTGGGCCAGGCGATGGGGCTCCCGGTGCCCCCGCTGCACATGGTGGTCGCCTATCTGGCGGCCACGGTCGCCGTCGCGCTGGTGCCGACGCCGGGCGGAATCGGCTCGGTGGAGGCCGCGCTGATCGTGGCGCTGGTCGCGGCGGGCGGCCCGGCCGCGGTGGCGACGGCGGTGGTGCTCACCTACCGCGTCATCACGGTGTGGCTGCCGCTGCTGCCTGGCGCGCTGACGCTGGGCGCGCTCTTGCGGCTGAAGATGATCTGAGTCACCCCCGGAACCGGCCGATCCAGGCCAACTTGGCACACGGCCCGGACGACCTGGCCGACCCTCCGCCGGGGCGGACGGCGAGGCGGGCTCGGCTCACGTACCGGCCGGACCTGACTGCAACCCGCCTGGACGGGTGCCGAGTTGACGGCGTTGCCGGTGGGAGATGGCCTGTCCCGAACGGCTCCGTCGCGAAGTACCCGTACACATGTAGCAAGATGAGCCAGTCCTGTCCGCCGACGAATCGTCGCGGCCGACGGGGTGGCACATCCCGGTATCAATGGTATTGAGCAGCAGGTGGCAACAAGGTGACGACACTTCGCACAACGGGCGCGGGCCCTCTTCTCGGCACGACGGGAGGCAGTTGGTGAACCGAGACCTCACAGTGCACGACTGGGTCGTGGCGGGCGTATGGCTGATCGCCGGGCTGGTGGCCACCGTTCTGATCCGCCTTCTCCTGCGCTGGCTGGGCAGGCACGCGACCCGTACCCGGTGGAGCGGCGACGACGTCCTCGTCGACGGGCTGCGCGCGCTGGTACCGGTCGCGGCGATCACGGGTGCGGTGGCCGCCGCCGCGGCGACGCTGCCGCTGACCGGCAAGGTCACCCACACCGTCAACCAGATCCTGACGGTCCTGATCATGCTCGCCGCCACCATCACCGCGGCGCGCGTGATCGCCGGTCTGGTGCGGGCCGTGGCCCAGTCCCGTTCCGGTGTCGCCGGATCGGCCACGATCTTCGTCAACATCACCCGGGTCCTCGTCCTGGCCATCGGCTGCCTGGTCGTCCTGCAGACGCTGGGCATCTCCATAGCCCCGCTGCTCACCGCCCTGGGAGTCGGCGGTCTCGCGGTCGCGCTGGCCCTTCAGGACACCCTCGCCAACCTCTTCGCGGGCATCCACATCCTCGCCTCGAAGACGATCCAGCCCGGCGACTACATCCGTCTCACCAGCGGGGAGGAGGGATACGTCGTCGACATCAACTGGCGCAACACCGTGGTGCGCAACCTCTCCAACAACCTCGTCATCATCCCGAACGCCCAGCTCTCCAGCACCAACATGACCAACTACAGCCGGCCGGAACAGGAGATGACCCTCCTGGTGCAGGTCGGCGTCGGCTACGACAGCGACCTGGAGCACGTGGAGCGCGTCACCTCCGAGGTCGTGACCGAGGTCATGACGGAGGTCGAGGGCGCGATGCCCGAGCACGAACCGGCCATCCGCTTCCACACGTTCGGGGACTCGCGGATCAGCTTCACCGTCATCCTGGGCGTCGGCGAGTTCAGCGACCAGTACCGGATCAAGCACGAGTTCGTCAAGCGGCTGCACAAGCGCTACCACCTTGAGGGAATCCGCATCCCCTCCCCCGCGCGCACCGTCGCCCTCCAGCAGAACGGCGTGGCGATCCCGCCGCAGCGCGACGGCTCCCTGTCCATCCCGTAGAACGACGGCTCCCCTCCCGGTGATCTCAGTGGGAGGGGAGTTCGACGGGAAGCTCACTCAGTGGGCCGTGAGCAGCCCCTGGGGCGTGTCGCTCCCCGGCGCCGCCCGCTTCGAGCCACGCAGCGCGGCGATGCCGATGAAGACCATGGACGACAGACCCGCGAGGGCGAACGCGGTGAAGCCCCAGTCGCCGTTCCCCGCGGCGAGCAACTGGCCGCCCAGCCACGGGCCGAACACGGCGCCGAAGCGGCCCATGCCGGAGGTCCAGCCGACAGCGGTGGCACGGTTCTCGGGCGTGGAGCGGATCGAGACCGTCGCGTAGATCATGACCTGGGCGCTGTTGAGGAACACGCCGGTGAGGAAGACGACCGTGAAGGTCACCGCCAGCGGCATGTGGACGCTGAGCAGGAAGACCCCGACGGCTGTCAGCGCGAACCAGACCGACGAGATGCGCGGAGCGCCGAAGCGGTCCGCGGCGCGTCCGGCGAGCAGCATGCCCACGATGCCGCCGAGGTTGAAGAGGACGACGAACGTCAGGGCCGAGCCCAGTTCGTAGCCCTCGCCGCGCATCAGCGTGGGCAGCCAGGTGGCGACGCCGTAGACGAGGAGCAGGCCGCCGAAGGACGCCAGCCAGTACAGCAGGGTCTGGGCCCACTCGCCGCCGCGGAACAGGCCGACGAGGGCGTTCCAGCGCTCGCCCGCGGCCTTCTTCCCCGTCGCCTTCCCGGCCGCGTTCTCGGCCGCGGCGGGCAGTTCGGTCCCGAAGCGGCCGGCCAGCACGCGGGCCTCCTCGGTGCGACCCTTGGCGACGAGGAAGCTCAGCGACTCGGGCAGGAATTTCGCGAGCGCCGGTACGAAGAGCAGTGGGACCACGCAGACCCAGAACGCGGCGCGCCAGCCGAGGGGTTCCACGATCCACAGGGCCACGTAGGCGGAGAGGATGCCGCCCGCGTGGTGGGCGGTCATCAGCATGCCGATGGTGAGGGCGGCCCGGCCCCGCGGGGCGTAGTCGGAGACCATGCTGATCGCGGTCGGCAGCAGACCGCCGAGGCCGACGCCGGCGACGGTGCGCCCGAGGCCGAAGGCCGCCACGCTGCCCGACAGGGCGCACAGGGCGGACGCCAGCGAGAAGAGCGTGACGCAGGCGACCATCAGCTTCTTGCGGCCCACCCGGTCGGCGATCGTGCCCGCGGTCAGGGCGCCGATGAGCATGCCGAACGTGGCGTAGCTGCCGAGGTCGCCCGCCCGGTCCGGGGTGATGCCGAGGGACTTCTCGGCCAGCATGTGCGGCAGCACGGAGCCGTAGATGAACATGTCGAGGCCGTCGAAGAGCACGGCCAGCCAGCACAGTCCCAGGACCAGTACGGCCATTCTGCTGCCGCGTGCGGACAGGGCGAAGGAGGAAGGGGCGGAGGAAGAGGAGGACATCGTTGTTTTCCTCTCGTCCAGGAGACAGGACGTGTCCCTGGAGGGGATTCGGGAGGGGCTCGGGGAGCTTGGGAGGGGGTCGCGCGCGGCCCGTGCGGCTGAACCCCCGTGATGTCCCTGACGCTAGAAATCCGGCCGAGGATTGTCAACGTTTTTGTCAACAATCACAGGAACCGTCACAGGACCGGCGGTGTGCCGTGGGTGTGGAAGGACTCGATGGTCTTCAGACCCCAGGCCTGGCCCTTCTTCCGCTCGTTCTCGGTCCAGGTGATCAGCGGCCAGTCGGGGGCCAGCACCAGACGGGTGAGCGGGTTGCACAGTTCGATCCGGTTGCCGCCCGGCTCGTAGACGTACAGGAAGAACGTCTGCTGGATGGCGTGCTTGTGCGGCCCTGTCTCGATGAACACGCCGGTGTCGAGGGCGAGGTCGGCGGCCCGCAGGATGTCCTCGCGGGTGTCCGTGGCGAACGCGATGTGGTGCAGGCGTCCTCGGGAGCCGGTCCAGTCCTCGGTGTAGACGACGTCGTACGACTTGCTGCTGAAGGTCAGCCACTGGGCGGCGATCCTGCCGTCGTCGAGCCGGATCTGCTCGGTCGGGCGGGCGCCGAGCACCTCGTGGACGAAGTCGCCGTTCGGCGCGACGTCGGCGGCGAGGAAGTTGACGTGGTCCAGGCGGCGTACGCCCACTCCGTGACCGGGTTTGGCCTGTGGCTGGTTCTTCAGGCCGGGCTTCAGCTCGTCCGGCGCCCGGTACCACTCGCTCTCCCAGTAGAGGGCGATCTCGTGGCCGTCGGGGTCGGTGGTGACGTACAGCGGGCCGATGCCCGGCTCGTCCTCGACCCAGCGGCCGGTGCGGCCGGCGCTCTCGGCCGCCTCGACCCGTCGCCGGAGGGCCTCCTGGCTGGAGGCGCGCAGGGCCGTGCGGCGGATGCCCGACGTCTCGTGCGCGGTCAGGACCAGGCTGTGGTGCTCGTAGTCGTCCCAGGTCCGCAGGTAGACGGACGTTCCGTCCGCCGAGCGGCCGTTCTCGGTCAGACCGAGGTACGCGGTGCAGAACCGGACGCTGGCGTCCAGGTCGGGGGTGAGCAGTTCGACGTGCCCGAGGTGGGCGATGTCGCCGAGCGGCGGGGCCATGAGGCCTCCTCAGGGGTGGTGTGCGGCTCCGGCAGGCCTGGGGAAGACCGTGCCGTCGAAGATCTTGCGTGCGGTACGGACGACGGCGGTGCGCCGGGCGACCGGGAGGGCGCCGGGGGCGTCGTGAGCGAGTGCGGCCGTCTCCTCATGGGTGAGGGCGGCCGTGTCCTCGTACGTGACGGCCGTCTCGATGTCGAGGAATCCGGTGGGGTGCTCTATGCGCATCCGGTCCCCGTGCTCCGGCAGGCGGGCCACGGACTCACCGACGCCGCCCTCGACCCGCAGTCCCGCGGCGACGCTCGCGGCGCCCAGGACTCCGATCGAGGTGTGGCAGCGCACCGGTATGAAGGTGCGCGTCATGACCGCGCCGCCGGCCGACGGCGGTGCGAGCAGGCTGAGTTTGGGCACGGTGGTGTTCTCCACGTCACCCAGCCCCATCAGCTTCCCGGCCTCCAGCCGGATCGCCCGAAGTCGCTCGGCGAGCTCCTGGTCCGCCTCCAGGGCCCCGGGGGTCTCGTAGCCGGTGACGCCGAGCGAGGACGCGGCGACGAGCACGGTCGGCATTCCGTTGTCCACGCAGGTCACGGGCGTGCCGGCGACGATGTCGCGCGCCCGGCCTGTCGGCAGCAGCGGGCTGCCGCCCGGTGGGAACTCGATGACCACCGGTGCGGCGGACCCCGGCACACCGGAGATCTCGGCGGAGCCCGAGTGGTCGACCCTGCCGCCCGGAGTGGGGAAGTCCGCGACGGCGAGGTCCCCGGTGTTCAGCATCCGGATGCGTACGGAGGTGCGGTCGCCGTCCGGGACGACGAGACCGCGCTCGACGGCGAAGGGGCCCACTCCCGCGAGGAGGTTCCCGCAGTTCTGACGGTCACTCACCTCCGAGCTGTCGACGCCGACTTGGAGGAACAGGTAGTCGACGTCCGCCTCGGGGTCGGCCGAGGCGGAGACCACCGCCACCTTGCTGGTCAGGGGGTGCGCACCGCCCAGGCCGTCGATCTGGCGCGGATCGGGGCTGCCCATGATCCGCAGCAACAGGTCGTCGCGCAGGGCGGGTTCGGCGGGCAGGTCGCCGGCGAGGAAGTAGGCGCCCTTGGAGGTACCGCCGCGCATGAGCATGCAGCGCACCCCCTCGAAGCGGGCCGCTCCGCCGGAACTCGGCCCCCCGGAGCCGGAGCCGGCGCCGAAGCCAGTGCCGGAGCCGGTCATGAGCCCGCTCCGTCCAGCCGCTCCCGCTCGTGCTCGGGCCCGCCTCCGCGCTCGTACTCGTACTCGTCGTACGACTGGTAGGAGACACCCAGGCGTACGAGGGTCTCGCGCAGGCCGTAGCGGTCGAGCCCGAGTTGCCCTTCCTGGAAGGCGGCGCGGGCCCCGGCCTCCTTGACCTCGCGGGCCTCGGAGGCGTCGGCCACCTGCCGGGCGCGCTCGCGCGGCACGCACACCACGCCGTCGTCGTCGGCGACGATCACATCGCCGGGGCGGATCACCTGGCCGCCGATGGCCACCGGCACGTTGACCGAACCGCCGGTCGCCTTGACCGTGCCCTGCGGGCTGACGGCCGCGGACCAGGCGGGGAAGCCCATCTCACGCAGCTCGACGGTGTCCCGGATGCCCGCGTTGATGATCAGGCCGCGCACCTTGCGCCGGTGCAGCGCGGTGGCGAACAGCTCGCCGAACATGCCGTCGGTGGAGGGCGAGGTGGTCGTGACGACCAGGATGTCGCCCTCGCCGCACTGCTCGACGGCCGCGTGGATCATGAGGTTGTCGCCGGGCCAGGAGAGCACCGTGACCGCGGTGCCCGCGACCCGGGTGTCATGCTGGACGGGGCGCAGATGGGTGCCGAGCAGGCCGGTGCGGCCCATCGCCTCGTGCACGGTGGCGACTCCGTAGGCGGCGAGCGCCTCGACGTCCTTCGCTGCCGCCTTCGGCGGGTTGGTGACGATCACGCCGCTCATGCCAGCTCCCCCGTGACCTGCGGGTAGGGCCGCATGTACGCCTCGGCCATGGTCTTGTGGGCCAGGCCCAGGTTGGGTCCGGCGTTGCGCCTGAGCTGGACACCTCGGCGGACGGCGAGGTCCGTGTAGTAGTCCCACAGGTGCTGCTGCGCGGCCAGGCACTCCATCGCCTTGCGCTTGGTCTCCCAGACCTCGGAGATGTCGAGGAGGACCTGCGGCTTGAAGCCGCACATCTCGGGCTGGTGCGGCTCGAAGAAGAACACCGGCGGGGCGCCGATGACCTCTCCCTCGGCCGGGTAGCCGATGGCCCCCGCGAGGACTCGCGCGTCCAGTGCCATCCGCGCGGCCGCCGGGTGGTCGCCGTTGTAGGGGTCGTCGAGCGGGTGGGTGAGTACGACGTCCGGCTGGGCCTCGCGGTAGACGGCGACCAGCCGGTCGGTCAGTTCCGGCGTGACGGTCAGGGGGTAGTCGCCGGCGTCGAAGAAGACGACCTCGGCACCGAGGGCCGCGGCCGCGGCCTCGGCCTCACCGCGGCGTATCCCCTTGATCTCCTCCAGGGACTTTCCCTCGCGCCATGCCTTCGCGGACTCGCCGCGCTCGCCGTAGGTCAGGCACGCGATGGTGACCTTCTCGCCGCGGGAGGCGGCGAGGGCGATGGCGCCCCCCGCCCGCCATACGAAGTCCCCGGCGTGGGCGGTGACGACGAGCGTCGACCGTGGGGGGTTGGGCGCGTTGCCGTGGGTC
The DNA here is from genome assembly GCF_001418335.1 of Streptomyces aurantiacus. Classification (GTDB taxonomy): domain Bacteria; phylum Actinomycetota; class Actinomycetes; order Streptomycetales; family Streptomycetaceae; genus Streptomyces; species Streptomyces aurantiacus. Next base: position 30,753 of record NZ_LIPP01000233.1, read on the forward strand.
ATTCCTGCGATCTCCTTGCTGGACAGGCCGGTTGGGCCCACCCCGCGGCTCATGCGCTCGACGCGTCGTGCACGCCGTGCTCACGCACTCGACGCGTCATTCACGCAACGCGTCGATCACACCCGCGAGGTGGGCACGGACGGCCGCTTCGGCCGCCTGTGGGTCCCGGGCCCTGATCGTGTCGATCATGGCCAGATGCTCACTCAGGGATTTCTGGGGCCGCCCCGGCCGCAGCGCGAGCTGGAAACGGTGGCGCACCAGCTGGCCGTTGAGCCGTTCCAGCAGTCCCACGGCCACCTGCTGGCCGGAGAACTGCCGGATGTGGGCGTGCAGTTCGTGGTTGAGGTCGGAGTAGGTCACCGGCTCACCGTCGGCGACGGCCTTGGACATCGCCTCGCCCAGGGCGGCCAGCTGGTCCAGCTGTTCGTCGCTGGCCTCGACGGCCGCCTTGCCCGCGCACAGTCCTTCGAGGACCATGCGGCACTCGGTGATGGCGACCGCTTCCTCCACGGTCACCACCCGCACCCGCGAGCCGCGGTTGCGGATCCGTTCGACCAGTCCTTCCGACTCCAGCTCGATCAGTGCTGCCCGCACACTGGCCCGCGTCACACCGAACTGCTCGGCGAGTTCGTTCTCCACCAGCCGCTGGGCCGGTGCCATCTCGCCGTGCAGGATCGCCTGCCGCAACCGCGCGAGCGCGTGCTGCCTGGCCTGCTCTCCGGTGCTCGGACGGGCTTGGTTCGGCATGTGTGCCCTCTCTGAGTGAGTGCCTGTCGAACCTAAATCTAGTCGAACAACATTGTCAACAATTTCGTTCGACATTCAGGCACTCCCCAGCCACCCCATGGAGAAAGGCGCCCCACGGCGGGTTGTTCGTTCTCTGCGGACCGTGGGGGCTGGTCGCGCAGTTCCCCGCGCCCCTTACGGGGCCGTGCACGCGCGCCCCGTCAAGGGGCGCGGGGAACTGCGCGCTCAACC